>NZ_RAWN01000194.1:0-17098 GCF_003668895.1 Corallococcus sp. AB045 | reverse complement strand
CGGGGGAGGGGTCCGGGGCCCTCTACACGGCGGAGGCGGCGCAGGTGCAGGGCCGGCCGGTGTTCGCCCTGCCAGGGGACGTCTGGCAGCCGGCCGCGGCGGGCTGCAACGCCCTGCTGGCGGACGGGCGGGCCCGCGCATGCACGTCCGCGGAATCGATTTGCGCGGTCGTGGGCGTTCATCCGGTCCGCGCGGTGCCCGCGGGGCGGGACAGTGGGTGGTGGGAGGCGCTGTCGGCGGAAGCGCGCGGGGCCTATGGGCTGTTGGACCGGGCTCCCCGTTCGTTCGACGAGGTGCTCGCCGCAAGCCCGCTGTCGCCCGCGGCGCTCACGAGCGCCCTGGTGGAGTTGGAATTGTCGGGGCTGGTGGTCCAGCACCCGGGTAAACGGTACGAGAAGGTCTAGAGGCAGTTCGAGGTAGGAGAGCCATGGCCACGCGGAAGAAGACACAGGCGGCGCAGACGGAGGCGGCGGCGGAGGAGACGCCCAAGAAGGCGGCTGCGAAGAAGCCGGCGGCCAAGAAGGCGGCCAAGAAGAAGACGGCGGCGAAGAAGGTCACCGCCAAGAAGAAGACGGCGGCCCGCCGCCGTGGCGCGGACGCCGACGAACTCCCCGCCGTGGACGCGGACGCGGACGCTGAAGAAGAAGTGCCCGAGCGCCGTGGCAAGGGCCCGCACTACCTGGTCGTGGTGGAGTCGCCCGCCAAGGCCAAGACCATCAAGAAGTACCTGGGCTCCGGCTACACGGTGAAGGCGTCCGTGGGCCACGTGAAGGACCTGCCCAAGAGCAAGATTGGCGTCGACGTGGAGGACGACTTCAAGCCCGAGTACACGGTCATCAAGGGCAAGGAGAAGGTCCTCAACGAGCTGAAGAAGATGGCCAAGACGGTGGACCGCGTCTTCCTGGCGACGGACCCCGACCGCGAGGGCGAGGCCATTGCCTGGCACATCAAGGAGGAGCTGGGCCACCCGGACTCCCTGCGGGTGACCTTCAACGAGATCACCAAGCGCGCCGTGCAGGACGCCATCGCGCAGCCGCGCCAGCTCAACCAGGACAACTACGACTCGCAGCAGACCCGCCGCATCCTCGACCGGCTCGTCGGCTATCAAATCTCGCCGCTGCTCTGGAAGAAGATCCGCCGGGGCCTGTCCGCCGGCCGCGTGCAGTCCGTCGCGGTGCGCCTGATTGTCGAGCGCGAGGCGGAGATCAAGGCCTTCCAGCCCGAGGAGTACTGGACGCTGGACGCGCTGGTGCAGGGCCCGCAGGGGCCGCCGCCCTTCAAGGCGAAGCTGTCCCGCGTGGACGGCAAGAAGGTGGAGCTCAAGGACCGCGCCACCACGGACGGGCTCGTCGCGGAGCTGAAGGACGCGCCCTTCACCGTGGCGAAGGTGGACCGCAAGGAGCGCCGCCGCAACGCGCCCGCGCCCTTCATCACCTCCAAGCTCCAGCAGGAGGCGGCGAACCGGCTGCACTTCACCGCCAAGAAGACGATGACGCTGGCGCAGAAGCTGTACGAAGGCGTGCCGCTGGGTGAAGAGGGCCAGACGGCGCTCATCACGTACATGCGCACGGACTCCACGCGTCTGTCCGACGACGCCGTGACGCAGGTGCGCGAGTTCATTGGCCAGAAGTACGGCGCGGACTACCTGCCGCCGGAGCCCATGGTCTACAAGAGCCGCAAGAGCGCCCAGGACGCGCACGAGGCCATCCGGCCCACGTCCCTGGAGTACCCGCCCGAGCGCGTGCGTCCCTTCTTCGACGCCATGGACGAGCTGGACATGTTCCGGCTCTACGAGCTCATCTGGAACCGCTTCGTCGCGTGCCAGATGAAGCCCGCCGTCTATGATCAGACGGCCGCGGACATCACCGCGGGCCGCGCCACCTTCCGCGCGTCCGGCAGCACGCTGAAGTTCCCCGGCTACCTGGGCGTCTACGGCGCCGGCCTCACGCCGGAAGAGGAGTCCGAGCGCGACAAGGCCAAGGCCGCCGGTGAAGAGGGCGCCGAGGACGTGGTGGGCGAGCTGCCCCCGCTCAACGAGGGCGAGCTGCTCTCGCTGGACAAGCTGCTCAACGAACAGCACTTCACCCAGCCGCCTCCGCGCTTCAGCGAAGCGACGCTGGTGAAGGAGCTGGAGGAGCGCGGCATCGGGCGTCCGTCCACGTACGCGGCCATCCTCTCCAACATCCAGGACAAGAAGTACGTGGAGAAGCTGGAGAGCCGCTTCCGTCCCACGGACCTGGGGCAGATGACCAACGAGCTCCTGGTGAAGCACTTCCCCCATGAGCTGGACGTGTCGTTCACGGCCAGCATGGAGGAGAAGCTGGACCAGATCTCCGACGGCGGCGCGTCCTGGAAGACGGTGCTGCACGACTTCTACGGCCCCTTCAAGGAGACGCTGGAGAAGGCCGAAGCGGAGATGCGCGACGTCAAGCGCGAGGAGATCAAGACCGACATCGCCTGCGAGAAGTGCGGCAACCCGTTCGTCATCAAGTTCGGGAAGATGGGCCACTTCCTCGCCTGCTCGAACTACCCCGACTGCAAGAACACCAAGGACTTCAAGCGGGACGCCGAAGGGAAGATCGTCATCGTGGAGGAGGAGACCACGGACGAGAAGTGCGAGAAGTGCGGCAAGCCCATGGTGATCAAGCGCGGCCGGTTCGGGCGCTTCATGGCGTGCTCGGGCTACCCGGACTGCAAGACGTCCAAGCCCATCTCCATTGGCGTCAACTGCCCGGAGTGCAAGGTGGGTTACCTCACCGAGCGCCGCAGCGGCCGCGGGAAGATCTTCTTCGGCTGCAACCGGTATCCGGAGTGCAAGTTCGCCGCGTGGGACCGGCCGCTCGCGGAAGCCTGCCCGCAGTGCGCGTCGCCCTACCTCCTGCAGAAGTTCTCCAAGCGGGACGGCGCCTACATCGCCTGCCCGAACAAGGAATGCGACTACCGCCGCGAGGTGGTGGAGCCAGCCATTCCGGGGGCTTCCGCGGAAGGAGCGCCTGCTCCCACGCCCAGCGTGGAAGCCTGAGCAGCAAAAGCCCAGTCATTCCAGGGGGGTACGCCCGGCCCCCTGGCTTGACACCCTCGCGCACGAAGTCCTAGAAGTCCGGATTGCTCCCGGCCCGCCAGCATGCCTCCTGCCCGTTTCGCGGCAGGGGTGCGCGCGGGGGGCAGCGAAAGGACGCGGTCGCGATGATTCCCTCTGTCAGTGAGTTGCTGCGTGTCGTGGTGGCCGAGGCCGCCCCCGCGGCAGCGGGCCATGCTTCTTCGGGAGGCCTGGGGGAGTTCATCGTCGGTGCGTTCAAGGCCGGCGGCCCGTTCATGTTCGTGAACCTGTTCTGGCTGGCCGCCTCGCTGGCCGTCATCGGTGAGCGCGCGGTGACGCTGCTCTTCCGCTACCGCCTCAACGCGACGGCGTTCATCGAGCAGGTCCACAAGATGGTCCGCAGCGGCAACCTGGACCGCGCGGTGAAGTTCTGCGGCATGGCGCCGCGCTCGCCCCTGGCCCGCGTCATCCGCGCGGGGCTCATCAACGCGAACCGGGGTGAGCTGGAAGTGGCCAAGGCGGTGGAGGAGGCGCTGGCGGAGTACACGCCGCACGTCTCGCGCCGGGTGCAGTGGCTGTGGTCGCTCGCGAACATCGCGACGCTGGTGGGCCTGGTCGGCACCATCGTGGGCCTCATCGGCACCTTCCGCGCGCTGGGCAACGTGCCGGCGGAGCAGAAGCAGGCGCTGCTCTCCAACGGCATCTCGGAGGCCATGTACAACACGGGCTTCGGCCTCTCCATCGCGGTGCTCTGCATCGTGGCGCACCTGTTCTTCAGCAACTACGCCAAGAACATGGTGGAGCTGGTGGAGCTCAACGCGCTGAAGCTGGAGAACCTCCTGTCGCGCCGGGGCTCGCTGGAAGTCGTCCCCTCGGACTCCGACGTCCGCGCCGCGTCTTGAGCCGCCGAAAGGCACCGGACACGCCATGGCGTTCCACTACTCGCGCCGAAAGCTGAAGCCGAGGGAAGAGGAGGAGGCGGGCGAGCTGAACATCGTCCCGTACCTCGACATCCTCATGAACCTCATCATCTTCATGCTGCTGTCGATCACCGGCCTCACCGCCTTTGGCGCGCTCAACGTGAACGCGCCCAGCTACGGCGCCAGCGTGGGGGCGGGAGGGGACGCGGACGCGCCCAAGCTGAACCTGTCCGTGCTCATCTCCAAGGACGGGCTCTTCATCCGGGGCAACAGCGCGGAGATTCCCGTCACGGCGGAGAAGGTCCCCACGCTGTCCCTGCGCACGGACGGCACGCAGGACTTCGCCGCGCTGAACGCGCAGATGGTGAAGCTCAAGGCCGCCTTCCCGCAGGAGACGAAGGTCATCGTCGCGGCGGATCCGGACATCCCCTACGAGGCGCTGATCCAGACGATGGACGCCCTGCGTGAGACGACGGGCACCGTCGCCGAGCGCAAGCTGCTCTTCCCCGACGTCACCCTGGGCGTCCTCTAGCCATGTCCGAATCCGCGCCCCTGTCCGCCGAAGAAGCCGACCAGCTCGCGCGCATGCGCTACCGCCGGGCGCTCGCGCGCAAGAAGCGCAAGGAGCGCGAGGCCGCCAGCGAGGTGAAGGAGCTCAACATCACCGCGATGATGGACATGATGACCATCATCCTGGTGTTCCTCCTGAAGTCCTTCGCGTCGTCCTCCGCGGCCATCACCGCGTCCGAGGACGTGCGGCCGCCGGTGTCCTCCACGCGCACCTCGCCCAAGGACACGGTGGCCATCACCATCACCCCCAAGAACATCCTGGTGGGGGACAAAGAGGTGGTGCGGCTGAAGGACGGCCGCATCCCGGAGGCCCAGCTTCAGGGGCGCCTGGTGGCGGGGCTGGACGCGCAGCTGAAGAAGGAAGTGGCGAAGCTGAAGTACATCGAAGAGCGCAACCCGGCGGCGCCCTTCACGCATGAGCTGTCGGTCATCGCGGACAAGATGGTCCCGTATGATCTGCTGCTCACGGTGCTCTACACGGCGGGCGAGAACGAGCTGCAGAACTACCGCTTCATCGTGCTCCAGCGCGACGCGGAGTAGCCGCCGGACACACCACTCCCCCGCGCGGGATGGAACGCACGGGGGAGCGCTTGGACGGCTTCGCTAGAGGGACAGGCTGCCCACGTGGCGCGCGGCCTCCCGCGTCTCCTGCTCGTGCACGGCGGCGTCCTCTTCACAGCGGATGGCGAAGGGCATGGCCTCCAGCCGGTCCAGCGAGATTTCGTTGCCGCAGTCCACGCACTCACCGAACACGTCGTTGTCCATGCGGCTCAGCGCGGCGTCGATGAGCATGATCTCCCGGCGCTGCGCCTCGATGAGCGTGGAGAGCGTGTAGTCCGCCAGCTCCGCTTGCGCCTGCTCCTCGTACTCGGGATCACGCTCCTGATCCTTGAGGGCGGCCAGCTCGCGGCGGGCGCCCGCCTGGGCGGTCTCGGTCGTCCTGCGACGCTCCTGCAACAGGCCCCGGATCTTCAACAAGTCGTTGGCTCGGCTCATGGCTGCGTCACTCCCATCCCAGATTCGCGGTTGAAGGGCGCTCGCTCGGACGCTTCCCGTCCCGAGCGAAGACCGCGAGAAACCTAGGGTTGGATCCCAGGTGGGGAAACCTCACCTCCCATTCCGCACGCATGGTGGGACGTGGGGCAGGCGGGCGGACGTGAAAGGGCGTGGCCTCTCTGCTAACAGGGCCCTTTGGGGTCCCGGTGCGGGGGCCCGGAGGCATGCATGTCGGACGTGAAGCAGCAGCGGGTGACGGTGATTGGCGGCGGCCTGGCGGGGACGGAGTGCGCGTATCAGCTGGCGCGGCGTGGCGTGCCGGTGGTGCTGCGCGAGATGAAGCCGCACAAGCGCTCCCCGGCGCACAAGTCGGACACGCTCGCGGAGCTGGTGTGCAGCAACTCGCTGCGCTCGGACAACCCGGAGAGCGCCATTGGCCTCTTGCACGCGGAGCTGCGCGCGCTGGGTTCGCTGGTGCTCTCCAGCGCGGACCTGCACCGCGTGCCCGCGGGTGACGCGCTGGCGGTGGAGCGCGAGGGCTTCTCGCGCGAAATCACCACCCGGCTGGTGTCCGGCGCGGGCGTGGAGCTGGTGGGCGGTGAGGTGGAGAAGGTGCCGGAGGACGGCGTGGTGGTGGTGGCCACGGGGCCGCTGACGTCGGAGGCGCTCACGGTGGACCTGGAGCGCCACGTGGGCACGAAGCTCTACTTCTACGACTCCATCGCGCCCATCCTGTCGGGGGACTCCATCGACATGGACATCGCCTTCCGCCAGAGCCGCTACGGCAAGGGCGGCGGGGATGACTACCTCAACCTCCCCATGACGAAGGACGAGTACTACCGCTTCGTGAACGAGGTGAAGGCGGGCCAGAAGGTGGTGCCGCACAGCTTCGAGGAACCGAAGTACTTCGAAGGGTGTCTGCCCATCGAAGTGATGGCGGAGCGCGGCGATGACACGCTGGCCTACGGGCCCATGAAGCCCGTGGGGCTGAAGGACCCTCGCACGGGGACGGACCCGTACGCGGTGGTGCAGCTGCGCATGGAGGACCGGGCGGGCACGGCGTGGAACATGGTGGGCTTCCAGACGCGTCTGACCTGGGGTGAACAGAAGCGCATCTTCAGCGCGTGCATCCCGGGCCTCCAGAATGCGGAGTTCCTGCGGATGGGGCAGATCCACCGGAACACGTTCATCGACTCGCCCCGCCTGCTGGCGGAGGACCTGTCGTTGAAGACGGAGCGGCGGGTGTTCTTCGCGGGACAGGTGACGGGCGTGGAGGGCTACGTGGAGAGCGCGGCGTGCGGCTACCTGGTGGCGCTGGCGGTGCACGCGCGGCTGACGGGCGGTGCGTTCGTGCCGCCCCCGGCCACGACGGCGCTGGGTTCGCTGTACCGGCACCTCACCGGGGAGGCGCACCCGCCGGATCACCCGCACCAGCCCACCAACGTCATCTACGGCCTGTTCCCGCCGCTGTCCGGGCGGATGAAGAAGGCGGACAAGCGCGCGGCCTACTCGGCGCGGGCGAAGCAGGACCTGGCGGCCTGGCTGCCACTGGCGGGCGTTGTCGCCCAGACGGAAGGACAGACGAGCGCATGAAGCGAACCGGGATGTTGGGCCTGGTGGCCCTGCTGGCGGTGTCGGGGTGCAAGAAGGGCGAGGACAACGCCGCGCCCTCCCAGCGCAGCGCCGCGCAGGGGGACACGGTCCGCAGCGCGGCGAAGGGCACCGCGGTGGTGGGCGGGCAGGGGCAGCTGCTCGCGGCGGGACGCGCGGCGGACCTGCGCCTGTCTCCGGACGGGCAGTTCGCCACGTTCCTGCTGAACGGGCAGAAGCCCCGGCTGGACGGCATTCCGCCGCAGATGCTGGTGGGCTCGCTGCACGTCGTGCCGACGGCGGGCGGGAAGTCACGCGCGCTGGGTGACGGCGTGACGAACGTGCCGGGCAGCCTGCTGTTCTCCCAGGACTCGAAGCACCTGTTGTACGTGACGGGCTACAACCCGGCCTCGCAGTCCGGCGAATTGAACGTGCTGTCGCTCACGGACGCGGCCGCGGAGCCGGTGAAGCTGGGCACGGCGGTGAGCTACCTGTTGCCGTCCCCGGACGGCGTGCACGTGGCCTTCGTGGACGCGGGCACGCTGAAGCTGGGCAAGCTGCCGCAGGGGCCGTTCCAGGACGTGGCGGGCGAGGTGAGCACCGCGCAGTTCACCCCGGACGGCAAGACGCTGCTCTTCAAGCGCCGGCTGTCGGCCGCGGGCGGGCTGGCGGCGGTGACGGTGGGCTCCACGGAAGCGCCTCGCAAGCTGGCGGATCAGGTGGGCGACTACCAGGTGTCCTCCGACGGCAAGCACGTGGCCTACCAGGTGCGCAGCGAGGCCGTGCGCGGGATGTATGACCTGTACCTGGCGGACCTGCCCGCGCTGAAGGGCACGAAGCTGGCCACGGGCTCGAAGAACTTCAGCTTCTCGCCGGATGGCCAGTGGCTGGCGCGCACGGAGAACGGCAAGCCGGAGCAGCTGGGCGACCTGTACGTGGGCCCGGCGTCCGGAGGCGCGGGGCGCAAGGTGGGCGAGGCGGTGGAGGAGATGGCGTTCGCGCCGGACTCCAAGGCGGTGGCCTACCTGGAGAAGTATGATCAGCCGTCGCGCGCGGGCGCCCTGGGCGTGGCAGCGCTGCCGGACGGCGCGCCCAAGCGCGTGGGGGACCGGGTGCCCAACTTCGTGTGGGGCTCGGACAGCCGCTACGTGGCGTTCCTGTCGCGCTTCGTGAAGCCGGTGTTCTCCGTGGACCTGATGCTGTACGCGCTGGGCCAGGAGAAGGCGGAGAAGGTGCAGCCGGGCGTGTTCGGCTACGGCTTCGCGCCGAACAACAGCGCGGTGGTGTTCCGCACCAACTGCATCCGCAACGGCCGCGCGTGCGACTTCAAGGCCGTGGGCCTGAACGAGAAGCAGGCCGAGGCGAAGACGTGGCTGCAGGGCATCTTCAGCTACAAGATCTCCGAGGACGGTGCCCGCGTGCTCGCGACGTACGCGCGCATGGACTCGGACACCTACGACGTGGCCATCTACGACGTGAAGTCGGGGGCGCGGAAGACGCTCGACCAGGGCGTGCAGGTGCCCGTGTACTTCGCGGGCAAGGATGACGCGCGGGCCGTCTACATCATCGGCCAGGGGCAGAACCCCGGCGTGTACAGCGCCGTCGCCACCGCGCAGTAGCGGGTGACCCAGGGAAGGGAGGCCGCCCGGGCCTTCCTTCCTGGGCGCGGCCTGATGTTGAGGCGTGCACACCCGGACGGGGTGTGCTGTCCTCTCGCGCCGAATGGCACAGCTCGTCTATCGCCGCTACGGCGGCTCGCTCCAGGTCGACATCCCCGATTTCAACACCCTCACCGAAGCGGTGAGGATTCCCGCGACGCAGTGGACGGCGCTCGCGTGCCCCCTGGAGGGCATCGCGTGTGATCCGCACTTCCTCACGCTGATGGACGCGGACGGCAACCGCCGCATCCGGGTGGAGGAGCTGCGCGCGGCAGTGGACTGGACGGCGGCGCGGCTGAAGGACCGCAAGGGCGCGGACGCGGGCAGCGACGTGCTGGAGCTCTCGGCGCTCTCCGACACCGCGTCCAACCTCAAGGGCGCGGCGGAGCTGGTGCTGCGCACGCTCAACGCGCCGGACGCCACGAAACTGTCGCTGGAGCAGCTGCGCACCAGTGACAAGGCGCTGCGCGACGCGGGCAAGAACGGCGACGGCCTCATCGCGCCGGTGTCGTTGCCGGAGCGGCTGCGGCCCCTGGCGCAGTCCATCATCGCGGCCTTCCCGCAGGTGACGAACCGCGCGGGCCTGGCGGGCGTGGACGTGGGCCTGGTGAAGCGCTTCCGGGACGAACGCACGGCCCTGCTCGCGCACCTGGGCGGCCGGGACGCCGTGTTCACCTGGGGCACGGCGAGCCTGGAGCAGGCGAAGCGCGTGCACGACGTGGCGCCGCTGCTGGACGGCTATTTCGTGCAGTGCCGCCTGGTGGCCGCGCAGCCGGAGGCCGCCGCCAGCCTGCGCCTGCGCGCGGACCGGGTGGAGGGCGCGCTCGGTGACCTGGGCGCCATGGGGAAGGCCGCGAACGAGCTGCCCATCGCGCCGCCGGATCCGTCCGGCGTGCTGGTGTGGGCGCGGCTGTACCGCGGCGCCGGCTACGAGAAGCTGGAGTCCTTCCACCAGGAGGTGGCCACGCCGCTGTTGGGCGACGGCGTGAAGCTGACGGACACGGCCTGGCGCGAGCTGTCCGCGAAGGCGGAGGCCATCCTCGGCTGGCAGGCGAAGCGCGACGCAAGCCCGCTGCACGCGGTGGCGGACACGCTGGGCTCGGTGTCGGACGAGGAGCTGGACGCGCTGGAGTCGGTGAGCCGCGAGGACCTGTCGCTCAAGCCCACGCTGGACGTCATCGCGGAGCTGGAGCGGTTGGTGCTGTACCAGCGCTGGCTGCTGCAGTTCGCCAACAACTTCATCAGCATGCCCAACCTGTACCTGCCCAAGCGGCGGGCGCTGATGGAGCGGGGCACGCTCATCCTGGCGGGGCGCAAGTACACGCTGTCCGTGCTGGTGACGGACCGCGCGTCGCACGCGGCGCTGACGGGGCAGGGGACCACCTGCATCCTCTACGTGAAGGTGCTGCCCCGCGACGGCGCGGACGGCTACGAGGTGGCGGTGCCCGTCACCGCCGGCCGCAGCACGGAGCTCGTCGTGGGCAAGCGCGGCGTGTTCTACGACGTGGACGGCAAGGAGAGCGACGCCATCGTCACGCAGGTCATCCGCCAGCCCGTGTCGCTCTGGGAGTCGATGACCATGCCGTTCATGCGCATCGGCGCGTTCATCACCAGCAAGGTGGAGGGGCTGGCCGCGTCCGGGGAGAAGGACTTCGATGCGTCGCTGGAGTCCGGCTACAAGCAGACGGTGACCGCGCCTCCCCCCACGGCGGCTCCAGCCCCGGCGGCCGCGGCGGCGCCAGCGGCGGCTCCGGCGGGAGGCGGCATCGCGGGGGTGCTCGCGGCGGGCGGCATCGCGTTCGCGGCGCTGGGCTCTTCGCTGGCGTTCATCCTCACGCAGGTGAAGTCACTCACTCTGGTGGACGTCATCACCGCGGCGACCATCCTGGCCATCGTGGTGATGGCGCCCGCGGGCCTGCTGGGGTGGCTGAAGCTGCGGCGGCGCAACCTGGCGCTGCTCCTGGAGGGCTCCGGCTGGGCGCTCAATGACCGGCTGATGCTCACGCGCGGCGTGGCGACGCTCATCACCCGCAAGCCCAAGCTGCCGAGCAACGCGCGCGTGGACCACGTGGACCTGGTGCGCGGAGCGCTGCGCCACACGCAGGGCGACGACGAGACCGAGAGCATGTCGCTGGGGGCCCGTCTGGGGCTCACGCTGCTCATCCTCTTCGTGCTGGGCTGGCAGGTGCGCGTGCCCGTCACGGAGTGGCTGTGCACGTACCACTGGCTGTCCGGGGACGCGTGCCGCGTGCTGCTGCCCAAGCTGGTGCCGTCCGAGCTTCCGGGCGCGCCCGCTCCGTCGGGGACGGCTCCGGCCGCCGCGCCCGCTCCGGCGCCCGCGAAGTAGTCCGGGGCTCGCGGCGCGACGCGAACCTCGCGAGGCTCGGGGAGGACTCCATGCTTCCCCGAGCATGTCAGGTGCGCCCGCGCGCTACTGCCCGTCCGCCTCGCCCGCTCCGCCGAGGATGTCCTCGATCCGCACGGTCCGGATCTGCGCGAGGGCGCGCTCCTGCTCCTCGCGCACCATGTCCTCAATCTTCCGGGTGCGCATGAAGTTGAACATGCGCAGGGCCCGCGCGGTGCGCGCCCGGTAGCGCGCCGAGTTCGTCAGCTCGAGCATCCGCTCGACCCTCGCGAGCCCGGTCCTGGCCTTGGCCAGCAGCTGCTTTCCCTCCTCGACGGACTTCTCCCTCTGGTCCTTGCTGGCGGGGAAGAAGTAGTCGCTCCACGAGGTGAGCATGCCCGGCTGGAGGTTCGCGAGCCCCTGCTCCGTGTGCTGGATGGCTTCACGCAAGTCGTCGCGCATGATGTCGAGGATGGTGATGTCGTCCCGGACGATGTCGAGCTCCATGTCCCGGAACAGCAGCTCGTCGTCGATGAAGCCGGCCAGCTCCTCGAGATGGTCGGTGTCGTGCTCGCCGGCCTCCGCGTCGTGGATCTCGTTGTCGAGGAACTTCTTCATCCGGGCCAGGTCGCGCTTCGACAGCTTGTCCAGGTTGTCCCCCGTCTTGACGCTGGTCAGGAGGTAGTGGACGACGAAGAGCCGCTCCAGGTCGCCCCCGAGGATCTGCAGCCGGTTCTTGAAGTCCTCGGCGAGCAGGGTCGAATCCGCGTGCAGGATGGCGCCGCGCTCCTGCGCCTCCCTGGACTGGAACAAGCTGCTCACCTTGGCGCCGAAGGTCTCCCGCTCCTGCACCTGCGACTGGTAGGTCTTCACCTTGGCCCGGAGGGTGTCCAGGTAGTCCTTGGGCGCGGGCGACATCGCGGCGTTGTGCAGGATCAGTTCGCGCTGGATGAGGGCGAGCTTCTCCTCCTTCGTCGGTTCGAACCCCCGGCGGGCCAGGGGCACGGAGCGGTTGTCCGCCTTCGTCGCGCGCTCGAGCTGGATCAGCGTCCTTGCGTCGAGCGCGGTGAGCGATGCCCGGAAGGCGTTGAGCAACATCAGGTGGCGCCGGCCGTGCAGCTCCTGGAGGCTGATGTTCTGCGCGCGCGCCTCGATGATGTCCCGGGTCACCGCGCTACGGGGCACGAACCCCTCCGGGACGCCGTTCTTCAGCGGCTTGGGCTTCTTGCGCTTCGCCAGCTCCGCGAGCGCCGCGTCGAGCACCTCCTCCGTGACCATCCGCCCCGCCAGATGGATGCCCTGGAGCATGTTCGTCAGCTCCTCGTAGCCGTACTCGAGGACCTTCTTCATGATCCATCGCATCGGCAGCAGCTGAATGATTTCCAGGAGGAGCATCCGATGACGCTAGGATTGAGCGTCGAAGCGCGTCAACGGACGCCACGCATCGTGTCGGCCCCAGCGGCCACACCCGTGACAGGTTGGAAGTCACTCCACGAAGAGGGGACAGTCCGTGGCGAACCGAGGCGACGAAGTCGATCAGTTCATGGCGGAGCTCGAGCACCCGCTGAAAGCGGAGATTCAAGCCGTGCGCGCGGCCATCCTGGCCTCCGACGACACCATCACCGAGCGCATCAAGTGGAAGGCCCCCAGCTTCGTGCACTCGGGTGATGACCGCGTGACGTTCCGCCTGGCGCCCAAGGGCATCTTCCAGGTCATCCTCCACCGGGGCGCGAAGGTGAAGGACACGAAGGGCTTCGCCTTCGAGGACGACTCCGGGCTGGTGGAGTGGCTGGCGAAGGACCGGGGCGTCGTGACGCTGCCGGACGCGAAGACGGTGAAAGCCAAGAAGGCGGCCCTGGTGAAGCTGGTGGGCCGCTGGATGAAGGCGACCGCGACCTGAGCGCCTTGCGCAGGGTGAGGGAGCGGACAGCCGCGCGGTTTTTGTGGGTCGCGGACCGGTGGTCTTGTTAAACCCCCGGACATGTTCCACGGAACCACCATCCTCTGCGTTCGCCGCGACGGAAAGGTCGTCATCGCGGGCGACGGCCAGGTCAGCCTCGACAAGACCATCATGAAGAACACGGCGCGCAAGGTGCGCAAGCTCGGCGAGGGGCAGGTGCTCGCCGGCTTCGCGGGCAGCACCGCGGACGCCTTCACCCTCTTCGAGCGCTTCGAGGCCAAGCTCAAGGAGCACCAGAAGAACCTGGCCCGCGCCTGCGTGGAGCTGGGCAAGGACTGGCGCACCGACCGCTTCCTCCGCCGCCTGGAGGCGCTGCTCATCGTCGCGGACAAGGAGAAGACCTTCATCCTGTCCGGCGCGGGCGACGTCATCGAACCGGACCACGGCATCGCCGCCGTGGGCAGCGGGGGCCACTTCGCCCTGGCCGCCGCGCGCGCCCTCCAGGCGCACTCGAACCTGTCCGCCCGCGACATCTGCACGCAGGCCATGGCCATCGCCGCGGACATCTGCGTCTACACCAACGCCAACGTCTCCTACGAAGAGCTCTGAGAGGACCGCCCCGTGGCCGAATCGCGCAAGTTGTCCGCCTTCACGCCTCGCGAGGTCGTCAGCGAGCTGGACCGTTACATCGTCGGGCAGAACGACGCCAAGCGCGCCGTCGCCATCGCGCTGCGCAACCGGTGGCGCCGTCAGCAGGTGCCGGACGACCTGCGGGATGAGATCTACCCGAAGAACATCATCATGATCGGCCCCACCGGCGTGGGGAAGACGGAGATCGCCCGCCGCCTGGCGAAGCTGTCCCAGGCCCCCTTCGTCAAGGTGGAGGCCAGCAAGTTCACGGAAGTGGGCTACGTGGGCCGCGACGTCGAGTCGATGATCCGCGACCTCGTCGAAGCCGCCATCGCGCTCGTGCGCGAGGAGGAGACGGAGAAGGTCAAGCCTCGCGCGGAGGAGCTGGCCGAGGACCGGCTGATGGAGCTCATCAAGAACGGCGGGCAGGCGCGCACGACGTCCTCTCCGCCGTTCGGCTTCTCGCCGCCGCCCACCCCCGCGCCCGCGCCGCTGGGCGACAGCGAGCGGGAGAAGCTGCGCGCCCAGCTGCGCGCCGGCACGCTGGATGATCAGACCGTGGAGGTGGAGACCAACGAGAGCTCGCCCACGTTCATGCGCAACTTCAGCGGCCAGGGCATGGAGGAGATCGGCGTCAACCTCCAGGACCTGTTCAAGAACATGCCGGGCATGAAGAACACCCGGAAGCGCAAGCTGCGCGTGCCGGAGGCGCTCCAGTTGCTGCGCGCGGAAGAGGCGCAGAAGCTGGTGGATCCGGACCGCGTCCAGCGCGAGGCCGTGGCGCGCGCCGAGTCCAGCGGCATCGTCTTCATCGACGAAATCGACAAGATCGCCAGCCGCGAGGGCGGCAAGGGTGGCGGGGGCCCGGACGTCTCGCGCGAGGGCGTGCAGCGCGACATCCTGCCCATCGTGGAGGGCTCGGCCGTCAACACCAAGTACGGCCAGGTGAAGACGGACCACATGCTCTTCATCGCCGCGGGCGCCTTCCACGTCTCCAAGCCGGCGGACCTCATCCCGGAACTCCAGGGCCGCTTCCCCATCCGCGTGGAATTGGAGGCGCTGTCCGGCGAGGACCTGGTGCGGATTCTTCGCGAGCCCAAGAACTCGCTCATGCGCCAGTACACCGCGCTGCTCGGCACCGAAGGCGTGCGCCTGTCCTTCACGGACGACGCGGTGGTGGAGATCGCCCGCATCGCCCAGCAGGCCAACGAGCGCACGCAGAACATCGGAGCCCGGCGGCTGCACACCGTGCTGGAGCGCCTGCTGGACGAGGTGTCGTTCACGGCCAGCGAAATGGGCCCGCGCGACTTCCAGGTGGACGCTGCCTATGTGCGCGAGCGCCTGGCCCCCATCGTCCAGGACGAGGACTTGTCGCGCTACATCCTCTAGCGCGCTAGGGTCCGTGCGTCGTCACACCGCGTCATCAGGAAGAGAGAGGTAGACCACCTTGCAAACGCCGTCCCCCGCATCCGCCCCTGGTAACGAGAACCTCATCCAGAAGGCGAAGCAGCACCTGCTGCAGAACTACAAGCAGCAACCCATTGCCCTGGTGCGCGGGCAGGGCACGCGGGTGTGGGACGCGGATGGCAAGGGCTACCTGGACTGCATCGGCGGCATTGCCGTGTGCGCGCTGGGCCACTGCCACCCGGAGGTGGTCGCGGCGGCCAAGGCGCAGCTGGACACGCTGTGGCACGTCTCCAACGTCTTCTACTCGCAGCCGCAGATAGACCTGGCCGCGCAGCTCACCGACTGGGCGGGCCTGCCGCGCGCGTTCTTCTGCAACTCCGGCGCGGAGGCCAACGAGGCCCTCATCAAGCTGACCCGCAAGGTGATGAAGGACCGGGGCCAGCCCGAGCGCTTCGAGATCCTCACCTTCGAGAAGAGCTTCCACGGCCGCACGCTGGCCACCGTCACCGCCACCGGCCAGCCGAAGTACCACGCCGGCTTCGAGCCGCTGCCCCAGGGCTTCCGGCACCTGCCGTTCGGCGACCTGGAGGCGGTGCGCCGCGCAGTGGGGCCGTCCACCGCCGCCATCCTGGTGGAGCCCATCCAGGGCGAGGGCGGCGTGCGCATGGCGCCCCCGGGCTACTTCCAGGGCCTGCGCGCCCTCTGTGACGAGAAGGGCCTGCTCCTGCTCGTGGACGAGGTCCAGACGGGCATGGGCCGCACCGGCCAGCCCTTCGGCTTCATGCACCACGGCATCCGGCCGGACGCCATCAGCATCGCCAAGGCGCTGGGCAACGGGCTGCCCATGGGCGCCATGCTCTGCCGCGAGGAGCTGGCGGTCAGCCTCTCCGCGGGCACCCACGGCTCCACCTTCGGCGGCAACCTGGTGTCCGCCGCCGCGGGCAACGTGGTGCTGCGGCTGATGCGCCAGCCCGGCTTCCTGGACGAGGTGCGGGCCAAGGGGGAGCACTTCCTCGCCGGCGCGCGCGCGCTCCAGGCCGCGCTGCCGGAAGGCCGCATCAAGGCCGTGCGCGGGCAGGGGCTGCTTTGGGGCGTGGAGCTGGACCGGGAGGTCGCCCCCGTCATCGCGAAGCTGCGCGAGGCCGGCCTGCTGGTGAACTCCGCCGGGGAGGTGACGCTCCGGTTCGCCCCGCCCCTCATCATCACCCGGAACGAGCTGGACGAAGCGCTGGGCATCCTCCAGCGGGTCCTCTCCACGCTGTAGAAGGGGGAGCGGTTTGGCGGTGCCGGGAGGTTTGACGCCCTGCTTCCCGGACACCTACACTTGGGGATTCGCCAGCCCGCGGAACTGACACCTTGAGCGCGCCCAACCCCATCGTCGGCCTGGGGGGCAGGACCGACCACATCGCCACGGTGCCCCACCTGGACCCGGCCCGTCTCCAGCTCAGCCCCGAGGAGGGCTCCGTGCTGGCGTTGGTGGGCCGCGTCGAGCGCATCGACGCCGTGCTGTCCCGCTCCTCGCTGGGCGAGGCGCGCACCATCGCCGTGCTGCTGGCGCTGCGCGCCAAGGGGGCCATCGTGCCCGCGCGGGTGGTGCAGCGCGCTCCGCCCGTCGCCCCGGTGGTGGACGCCGCCCTGTCGGAGGAGGTGGACCTGGAGCCCGACCAGAAGCGCGACATCATCGAGATGGAGCGCTCGCTGGAAAAGATGGACCACCACGCGGTGCTGGGCGTGGCCCGGGGCGCGAGCCCCCAGGAGGTGAAGCAGGCGTATTACAACGCGTCACGCCGCTTCCACCCGGACCGCTACTTCGGCAAGAACCTGGGCAGCTTCCGCGCCCGGCTGGAGCGCATCTTCAAGCGCCTCACGGACGCCCACAACGCCCTCAGCCGCCAGGAGCCGTCGCGCGCCCCCGACGCGCCCCCGCGCGTCCCGACGACGCCTCCTCCGGCCGCCGCGGCTCCGCGGACGACGTCCGGGAGCAGCTTCGCGGCGGTGACGCCCCCCGCCGCTTCGGGCGCGCGCCCGCCCTCGGAGTCGTTC
>NZ_RAWN01000193.1:0-17308 GCF_003668895.1 Corallococcus sp. AB045 | reverse complement strand
CGCCCGCGCTCCCGTCCTTCCGCCCCGTCCCCGACGGAGGCCTCTGGCCCGGGTCTGCAAGCGCTGCTGGAGGCGCTGCCGGAGGCCTTCCTCGGCGTGGACGCGGGCTGGCGCATCACCTGGCTGAGCCGGCGCATGCGCGAGCTGCTGGGGCCCCGCGTCCAGCCGGGCGATGACCTGCGCAAGAAGGTGGCGGACGTGCTGGGCCTGGGCCCGCACCTGCGCCTGGACGTGCCCGCCACCGAGCAGCCCTCCGCCGAGCCCTACGAGCACCGCTGGCACGAAGGCGGCTTCTGCTTCGAGGTGAGCACCCGCCCCGTGGACGGCGGCCTGCTGGTGCACTGCCGCGACATCACCCGCGAGTTCCAGGCCCGCCACGAGTTGCAGCGCGTGGGCCAGCTCTTCCAGGCGGTGATGGAGGGCACCACCGACGCCATCTACATCAAGGACATGGATGGCACCTACCAGGTCATCAACTCGGCGGGCGCGCGCGCCGTGGGCCGCAGCACCGTGGCCGAGGTGCGAGGGCGCACCGACGCGGAGCTCTTCCCGCCCGACGAGGCCCGGGTCAACGTGAAGCACGACCGGGACGTGCTCAAGGCGGGCCATCCCCTCACCTACGAGGATTCGCACCTGAACCCCAGCGGGGACGTGCGCGTGTGGCAGTCCACCAAGGGCCCGCTGCGCGACCCGGAAGGCAACGTGTTCGGCCTGTTCGGCATCAGCCGCGACATCACCCAGCGCAAGTGGGCGGAAGACGAAGTGCTCCGGCACGCCGAGTTCCAGGAGCACCTGATGGGCATCATCAGCCACGACATCCGCAGCCCGCTGGGCGCCATCATGAACTGGTCGCGCGTGCTCGCGGCCGGCGGGCCCGCGGAGGAGACGGCGCGCACCAGCCAGCGCATCGCCACCGCGGCGGTCCGCATCGAACGGCTGACGCGCCTGCTGCTGGACTTCACCCGCGCCCGGCTGGTGGGCGGCGTGGTGATTGAGCCGCGCGGCACGGACACGCAGGAGCTGCTGGCCAAGGTGGCGCACGAGTTCCGCGTGGCCTTCCCGAAGCGCGACATCGTCGTGGAGCACAAGGGCAACACGCAGGGGCAGTGGGACCCGGACCGCCTGGCGCAGGTGGTGTCCAACCTGGTGGAGAACGCCCTCAAGTACAGCCCGGCGGACGCGCCCGTGCTCCTGTCCACGCACGGCCTGCGCAACAAGGTGGTGGTGACGGTCCACAACCAGGGCCGCCCCATTCCGGAAGCCACCCTGCCCCACCTCTTCGAGCCCTTCCGCCAGGGCCCGCAGCAGACGCGCACGCTGAAGATGAGCTACGGCCTGGGGCTCTACATCGTGCGCGAAATCGTGCACGCCCACGGGGGCACCATCGAGGTCACCTCCACCGAGGGCGACGGCACCACCTTCACCGTCACGCTGCCGCGCCGCGCGCCGCCCCGGAAGGGCCCGCCGCCCGAGCCGCCTTCGCCTCCCTCGCACCGCGCCTGAAGAAGCGGGCGCTGCCCCGCGGTCCGTCAGACGAAGCGCGAGATGAGGGGCACCAGGGCGTCCAGCGGCGCGGTGCCGTTGGACAGGCCCGCTTCCGCCACCGCGCGCGGCATGCCGTACACCACGCAGGAGGACTCCGCCTCCGTGAGCACCACGCCGCCCGCGGCGCGCAGGGCCCGCGCGCCCTGGAGCCCGTCCTCGCCCATGCCGGTGAGCACCAGCCCCAGCGCGTCCTTCCCCCAGACCTCCGCCACGCTCTGGAAGAGCACGTCCACGGAAGGGTGGTGCGGGGTGCCCAGCGGATGGCGGTCCAGGCGCACCAGGTTGAGCGCCCCGTGCCGCGCCACCTTCAGGTGGTGGCCCGCGCGCGCCAGCACCGCGCGGCCCGGCACCAGCTCCATGCCGTCGCTCGCCTCCACCACCTCCAGCGCGCTCTGCGAGTCCAGCCGCTTCGCCACGGCCTCCGTGTAGCCAGCGGGGATGTGCAGCGCGAGCACCACCGGCGCCGGGAAGTCCCTGGGCATCGCGGACAACAGCCGCGTCAGCGCCTGCGGCCCGCCCGTGGACGTGCCCACCGCCAGCAGCTTCGTCGACGTCGCGGGCAGGGGCTTCAGGGACGGGGCATCCACGGCCTCCGCCAGCTCCTGCTGGTAGCGCGGCACCGCGCGCCCCGCGATGCGCACCTTCTCCACCAGCTCCGCGCCCAGTTCGTAGAGCCGGTCCGTGGCGAGCGCCGTGGGCTTGTGCACCAGGTCCACCGCGCCCGCCTGGAGCGCGGCCACCGCCAGCTCGCTGTCCGCGCCCGCGCTGCTCACCACCACCACGCGCGGCGCGTCCGGCATGCCGGCCAGCGCGCGCAGGAAGCCCGCCCCGTCCAGCGACGGCATCACCAGGTCCAGGGTGATGACGTCCGGCTTGAGCTCCGCCACCCGCTCCAGCGCGTCCAGGCCGTCGCGCGCGGTGCCCACCACCTCCAGCCCCTCCGCATCCGACAGCACCTTGCGCAGCACCTTGCGCGCGAACGCCGAGTCGTCCACCACCAGCACGCGCAACGTCATGAGTCCGCCTTGCTGTAGAAGAACGCGCCGCGGCGCTCCTCGCAGCGCAGCGCCGTGCCGAAGCGCATCAGGGACTCGGAGGTGCCCACCACCAGGTGCCCGCCGGGCCGCAGCGCCCCGGTGAGACCGTCCACCACGCGGCGCGCGGTGTCGTCCTGGAAGTAGATGAGCACGTTGCGGCAGAGGACGGCTTCGCAGCTGCCCGGCTCCGGGTAGCCCGCGGTGTCCACCAGGTTGAGCTGGCGCCACTCCACCCGGGCCATCAGGTCCGGCCGCACGCGGGGACGGCCGTCCACCATGTCCAGCCAGCGCCCCATCACACCCGGAGGCAGCGCGCGCAGGCAGCGCAGGTTGTGCTCCCCCGACTTCGCGCGCTCCAGCGCCTTGGAGCTCAGGTCCGTGGCCAGGATGGACACGTCCCCCAGCACGCCGCGCGAGTCCAGCAGCATGGCCAGCGTGAGGGGCTCTTCACCGGTGGAGCACGCCGCGCACCACACGCGGGGCTTGCGGCCCGCGCGCACCTCCGGCACCAGCAGCTCGTCCACCAGCACCTCCAGCGCCTGGGGCTCGCGGAAGAAGTACGTCTCGTGGACGAGCAGCGCCTCCACCAGCGAGTCCAGCGTCTCCGGCCCCTTCGGGTCGTAGCGGAGGAAGTAGTAGTAATCGAGCAGCGAGTCGAACCCGGCATCCAGCGCCCGGGTGGACAGCTTCTCCGCCAGCAGGTCCCGGTCCTCGGGCCCGTAGTGCAGGCCCGAGCGCTGCTCGATGAGCATGGAGAGGATGGCCAGGACCTGCGGGGACAGCGGCAGCGCACTCATGGCCGTATGTGTCCTAGCGGCCCAGGGCCAGCAGGCAGGCGCGTCGCACTTCCGGGTCCTCGTCGCGGTGGGCGGCCTTGTCCAGCGCCTCGCGCGCCTCCACCGTGCCCAGCGCCGCCACGGCGGGGGCTGAAGCCCGGCGTCCGGCGGGGCTCGCGCCGATGAGCGACTGCATCAGCGCCGCCCTCGCGTCCGCCCGGCGCATGCGCGCCAGCGCCGCCACCAGCAGGGGCGCCGTCGCGTCGTCCGACACCTCCAGCGCCGCCATCAGTCCGGGCAGGCGCCCTTCCACGGGCAGCGCCAGCGCGGACACCACCTGCTCGCGCAGCATCACGTCGCCCAGCAGCGACACCAGCTGCTGCGTCGCGTGCGAGCCCGTGCGTGTGGCGAGGAAGCCCACCGCCGCGCTGCGCACGCTGTCATCCCGGTCCCCGGCGGCGCGCAGGAGCGCGGGCAGCGTCTCCGGCGCGTCGTACTCCGCCACGGCGGACAGGGCGACGAGCCGCGTGGCCGGATCCTCCGAGTGCACCGCCTCCAGCAGCACCGGCAGCGCGTCCGGCCGCCGGGCCACGCCCAGCCCCAGCAGGGCCGCGCGGCGCACGTCCGCGTCCGCGGATGAGGCCGCCCGGCGCAGCGCCGCCATGGCGCTCTCCGTGTGCATGTGCGCCAGCGCGTCCACCACCGCCACGCGCACCTGGCCCGCGTCGTCGTTGGCCAGCGCGACGATGGCGTCCGCGGCGGCCTCCTCGTTGAGCTTCCCCAGCGACTGGCACGCGTAGTAGCGCACCCACGGGTCGCGGTCGTTCAAACCGCCCAGCAGCGTGGAGGTGATGCGCGCCTGCTTGTCCGTCTGGCCCAGCGCGCGCATGGCGGTGGCGCGCGTGCGCTCCGACTCATGGTTCGCGGCGGCCAGCAGCGCGTCCACCGCGCGCGGGTCGTCGATGAAGGGCAGGCCGTAGATGGCCGCGTCGCGCAGCCGCTCGTCCGGGTCCCGCATGGCCAGCAGCAGCGCGTCCAGGCCGCGCGGGTAGCCGAAGTACGCCACGATGCGCAGCGCCGCCCGCCGCTGGCGCACGTCCGTGGAGCGCGCAGCCTCCAGCGCCAGGTTCTCCGTCGTCTCGCTGCCCAGCGACTGGATGGCGCCCACCACCGCCTGCGACACGCGCGGGTCCTCGTCCGCCAGCCGCGCGAACAGGGCCGGCACCGCGGACGTGTCGCCAATGCGCGACAGCGTCTCCGCCGCCAGCGCGCGCACCGTCGCGTCCCGGTCCTCCAGGCACAAGAGCACGTCCGGCACCGCCGCGGAGCGCTTGCCCACCAGGGGCAGCAGCACCCGCCTGCGCGAGCTGTCACCCTCGCGCAGTGCCTGCAGAATCTGCGCGTCCGCCTCCGCGCCCAGCTCGCCCAGGGCCGCCGCGGCCGCGCGCGACACCCCCAGGTCCTGCGAGTCCAAAAGCTTCAAGAGCCCCGTGGCCGCGTCCGCGCCGCCCACCCAGCCCAACAGGCGCGCCACCGAGGTCTTCTCCCCCGCGTCCGCGCCCGCGATGACCTGGGCCAGCCTGCGCCCGGTGGGGTGCGGCTCCGACGAGGTGGAGCGCAGCACCGACGGCACCGTGCGCGCGCCGCCAAAGCGCTGCACCTGCGCGTCGTGGATTTCGACGAGCGCCACCGCCGCCACGCGCACCACCGCGTCGTTGCCGCGCTGGAGCAGGCCCACCAGCGCGGGCACCGCGGCCTCCTGGCCGGTGCGGCCCAGCGCGCGCGCCGCCTCCAGGACGTAGAAGGGGTCGGACAAGAGCGCCATCAGCGCCGGCACGACGGTGGGGTCGCCCGAGCGGCCCAGCACGTCGATGGCGGGGAAGATGCGGAAGAAGTTGCCGCTGCCCAGCGAGGACAGGAGCGCGTCCACCGCCGCGCCGCCGCCCACGCGGCCCAGCGCCTCGATGGCGGCCACCGCCACGTTGTCGTCCGGGTGGACGATGAGCCGCGACAAGAGCGGCACGGACCTCCGGCTGCGACGGCGTCCCAGCACCTGGGCGGCGTCACACACGATGGCCGGGTTGGGGTCGTCCCCCAGGAGCTCCACCGGGCCCTCCACCTCGCCCGTGGCGGCCACCAGCGCGTCCACCGCCGCGGCGATGCGCGCCTCGTTGTCCCGGCGGTGGCGAAGCACCTCGCACAGGGGCTCCACGGAGGCGGAGCCCAGGCGCGCCAGCGCGGACACCACGGCGCGGCGCACCGCCCACGACGGCGCGTCCAGCCCGGTCACCAGCACCGGCAGGCTCACCGGACCCCGGCGCGCCAGCTGGTCCACCTCTTCCACCCGGGCGCGGTCCTCCGCGGACAGCGACAACGGGTGTTGCTTCGCGGTCGTGCTGCTCACGTGGCCTGCTCCCTCGTGTTCCGGGGGGGCGTCCCCGGCTCCGTGGCGCCCAACAGGCCGCTCAGGTGGCTCAAGCCCTCTACCTGCTCTCCGTGCAGCCGCGACAGCTGTCCCAGCCGGCCCGCCACCTCCTTCACCTCCTTGGCGGTGACGGCCATGGCGCGCGCCTGCTCCGCCGTGGTTCCGGCGATCTCCTTCGAGCGGATGCGCATGTCCTCCACCGACCGGCCCAGCTGCTCGCTCATCGTGGCCTGGTCCAGGGCGGCCCTCGCCACCGCCGCCACGCCCGTGGCCTGCTTCGCGGCGGACAGGGTGAGCAGGGACAGGGCGTCCGTCTGCTCATCCAGCGCGCGCGCGGTCGTCTTCGCCACCCGGCGCACCTCCTCCGCGCCGCGCACCAGGCTCGTGAGCGCCTGGGCCTGCTCGTCCGTGGCGCGCGTCACCTCCTTGGCCAGGGTGGCCACCTGACGGCTGGCGAGTTCGCCCTGCTTGAGCGCGCGGGCCTGCTCCGACATGGCGCGCGTGGACTGGGCCACCTCCTTGCGCGTGGCCTCCATGGCCTTCGTCACCTCCTGCGCGGCCTTGGCCTGCTCCGCGATGCCGGTGAGCGTGCGCTGCGTGGAGGTCGCCACCTCCTGCGCTGTCGCCCCCAGCGCCCCCACCTGCTGGCCCTGCGCCATCACCGCGGCGCTCACGCCCTGCACCAGCTGGCGCATC
Organism: Corallococcus sp. AB045; assembly: GCF_003668895.1. NCBI lineage: Bacteria > Pseudomonadati > Myxococcota > Myxococcia > Myxococcales > Myxococcaceae > Corallococcus > Corallococcus sp. AB045. The sequence continues at coordinate 10,829 of NZ_RAWN01000193.1, read as the reverse complement.
TGCGCGGCGCCCCGGGCCAGGTCCGTGGCGGCCTGGGCCTGCTCCTGCATCGCGCGCGACACCTTCTCCGCCACCTCCGTCAGCTGGGTGTTGGAGCGCACCGCGTCGCGCAGCGCCTTGGCCTGGTCCTGGGTGGCCTGGGTGGTCTGCCGCGCCATGCGCCGCATCTCCGTGCCGCCCTGGGTCAGCGCCTGCGCGGCCTGCGCCTGCTCCGCCGCGGACGCGGCGATGAGCCGCCCCTGCTCGCTCACCTTCGCCGAGGCCTGCACCAGCGCCTGCACCGCCTGCACCTGCTCCGTCGACGCGCGCGACGCCTCGCGCACGTTGGAGCCCAGCTCGTCCACGCCCTTGAGGATGGTGCCCAGCGCGCGCTCCGCGTCTCCCGCCAGCGCCGCGCCCTCGTCCGCCGCGCGCACGCCCTCGCCGGTGGCCACCGCCGCCTCGCGCGCCGTCGTCTGGAGGCCCCGGACAATCTTCGCCACGTCACTGCTGGCCGCCGCCGCGCGGTCCGCCAGGGCGCGAATCTCCTCCGCCACCACCGCGAAGCCGCGGCCGTGCTCACCCGCGCGCGCCGCCTCGATGCTGGCGTTGAGCGACAGGAGGTTGGTGCGGTCCGCGATGAGGTTGATGGTCTGCACGATGTCGCCAATCTCCTCGGCGCGCCGGCCCATCTCCTTCATCACCCCGGACGACTCCACGATGGACTGGCGGATGCGGCCGAAGCCCGCGATGGAGCGCCCCACCGTGGCGCCGCCCTCGCGCGCGCTCGTGCCCACGCGCTCCGCGGCCAGCCGCGCCTCCTCCGTCAGCTGCGCCGCGCGGCGCGTGGAGGACTCCAGCTGCGAGGACGCGGTGGCGCTGGTGGACGCCAGGCCGTTGATGCTCTCCGCCCCGCGGGCCACCGCCTGGGCGGAGCGAGACAGCTGCTCGATGGTGGCCGCGTTGGCGTCCACCACGGCGGCGTTCTTCTCCGCGGTGGCGGCCACCTCCTCCACGCTGGCGGCCACCTCCTGCACGGTGGACGCGGTGGTGACGGCGCTCGCCTCCAGGGTGCGCGTGTGCTCGGCGACGCCGCGCACGCTGCGGGCCACCTGCTCCGACGTGGCGGCCGTATCCTCCACGCTGGAGGCCATGGCGGCCGCGTCGCGCACCACGTCCTGGAGCGTCTTGCCCAGGGACACCACGGCGCCGGACACCTGGCCCATGCGCTCGCCCACGCCCTGCGCGTCCGTGGCCAGCCGGGTGATGCCCTTGGACATCTCTTCAATGGTGGCGGCGACCTCCTCCGTGGTGGCGGCGCTGGTCTGGTTGCGCGACACCAGGTCCTCCACCGTGGCGGTCATCTCCTGCATGCTCGCCAGCAACTCCTCGCTGGAGGCGGCCAGGTCCTCCGCGTTGGCGCTCACGCCCTTCACCGAGCGCGCCACCTCCTCCAGCGTGGAGGCCGTCACGTCCGCGCTGGAGGCGAGCGTGCCCGCGTCCTTGCGCACGCCGGACACCGACGCCGTCACCTCCTGCATCGTGGCCGCGTTGGTCTCCGCCTCCTGCTGCACGCCCTTCGCCGCTTCGCCCACGGACAGCTGGCTGCGCACCAGCGACTGCACCGCGGCGCTCGTCTGCTCCACCTGCGCGGCCACGGACTCGATGGCGATCCGCACCTGCTCGCCCGCCGCCGCCTGGTCGTTGCCCGCGGACGCGAGCCGCGTCGCCAGCTGCTCGGTGGACTTCACCAGCCCCACGCCCTCCGCCACCTGGAGCGAGGCGCGCTCCGCCAGCGCGCGAGCGTCCTCCAGCTTGCGCACGCTGTTACCGTTGTCCGTCGACATCCGCCGCCTCCTCCCCCACCACCCGGGGGAAATCGATGAGCATCACCAGCCGCGGGCCCACCTGCGCCACGGCCTTCACGAACCCCTTCGCGCCCTCCACCACCATGGGTGGGGGCGGCTGGATGGTGCGGGGATCCAGCTTCAGCACTTCGCGGGCGCTGTCCACGAGCAGCCCCACGGTGCGCTCGCCCAGCTGCCCCACCACCACCCGTGAATCCAGCGACTGCGTCCCCGCCGGCAGCCCGAAGCGGACGCGCGCGTCCACCACGGGGATGACCCGGCCGCGCACCTGCACCAGGCCGGCCACGTGCGGAGGCGCCCCGGGCACCGGCGTCGCGCCGGTGAAGGACTCCATCTGCACCACGTCCGCCGCGGGCATCGCGTATTCGGCCCCGTCCACCTTGAACAGCACGTGCAGCACGTTCATGACACCCACTCCCCTGCCCTGGACGCACGCTTGCGGCGGCCCGCGCGCGCCGCGCCCAGCGCGCCCAGGTCCAGCACCAGCGTGGGCTGGCCGTCACCCAGGTCCGTGGCGCCGGCCACGCCGGGCACGCGCACGAGCGGATCCTCCAGCGGCCGCAACACGATCTCCTGCTGTCCCACGAGCCGGTCCACCGCGAAGGCCACCGGCTCCCCGCGCTGGCGCACGATGAGCGCCTTGGCGCCCTGGCCCGCCGCGCTGGCGTCCACCGTCGCGTCCAGCAGCCGCGCCAGCGACACCAGCGGCACCGCCGCGCCCCGGCGCTCCACCAGCCCCAGGCCGTCCGCGCCCGCGGGGCGCACCACGCCCGCCACGTCGATGAGTTCCTCCACGGTGCCCACCGCGACCGCGTACCGGCGGCCCGCGCACTCGAAGACGATGGCATCCATCAGCGTCACGGTGAGGGGGACGCTCAAGGTGAAGGTGGTGCCCGTGCCCTTGCGCGTCTCCATGCGCAGCTCACCGCCCAGCTGCTCCACGACGATGCGGCGCACGATGTCCATGCCCATGCCCCGGCCGCTGGTGCGCGTGGCCTCCTGGCGAGTGGACAGGCCGGGCCGGCACAAGAGGTCCAGCAGCGCGTCCGCGGAGTCCGGCACGGGGGCCTTCGCCGCCTTCGCCACCGCCTTCGCGTCCACGCCGCGTCCGTCGTCGCGCAGGGTGAGCTCCAGCTGGCCGCTGGCCCGCGCATGGCAGCTGAGGCGCACCAGCCCCTCCGCCGCCTTGCCCGCCGCCTGGCGCTCCTCGGGGGACTCCAGCGCGTGGTCCACGGCGTTGCGCACCAGGTGCACCAGCGCGGGAAGCAGCCGGTCCGCCACCGCCTTGTCCAGCTCCGCGTCGCCCACGTCCAGCTCCAGCCGCACCGCCTTGCCCGTGGCGCGGCGCAGGCCGCGCACCAGCAGGGGCAGCCGCTCCAGCACGTCACCCACGCGAACCATGCGCAGCCGAAGGATGGCCGAGCGCAGGTCGCGCAGCTGGCGGCCGTTCTCCTGGAGGATGGCGGTGAGCTCGCGCGTGGGCGCGCCCGCCTGGGTGAGCGCCGCCACCGCGCGCATCAGCCGCGAGCGGTTGACCACGAGCGCCGCCAGCCACTCCATGGCCTCGTCCAGCCGGGACACCTCCACGCGCAGCAGGCCACCGCCCCGGCGCACCTCCGGCTCGTCCAGCTCTTCCTCGAGGACGGCGGCACCGGGCAGCTCCGCCGCGCCGCCGGGGACCCCGTCCTCGGGCGGGAACTCGGCGGGCCCGGCAGCCTCCAGCGAGCGCACCGCGGCGGGAGGTCCGCCCACGGCGTCCAGCAGCACGGCGTCCTCCGCGCGGGTGATGAGCAGCAGCGCGAACGCGAGCGACGCGCCCCCCGCGGCGGCGCCGGACAGGGGCAGCACCTTCACGATGTCCGCGAGCTTCGCCACGCGCTCGCGCACGGTGTTGATGTTGAGGCCCCTGGCGGCGCGCTCCGACGACGGCACGAAGTCCAGCCGCAGCGCGCGCTGACCGCCGGCGAGCCCGCCCTCCAGCTGCTCGCGCTCGGACGGGGCCAGGCGGGAGGCGAACGAAGCCTCCGCGTCCAGCTTCACGGGCCGGGCCCGCTTGGGGGCCGCGTCCCGCACCTGCGGCCCCAGCGCCTCCAGCGCCTCCAGCAGGTTCGCGGGCGCGGGCGACGCGGCCTTCCCGGCGCCCAGCTGCCGCACGCGCAGCTCGATGGCGCGCAGGCCCTCCACCAGCGGCTCCACGCTGGACTCGGGCAGCCGGCCGCCGGCTTGATCCGCCAGCCGCAGCGACGCCTCCATCCAATGCGCCAGGGAGACGACGGGCTCCACGTCCACCATGGCGGACAGGCCCTTGAGCGTATGCAGCGCCCGGAACAGCTCGCGTACGGCGCGGGGCTGGGCCTGCCCCTTGCGCACGGCCTCCTCCACCGCGAGCAGGTCCTTCTGCGCGGAGGCGAGCAGCTCATCCGCCTCCGCCAGGTACGCGGGGAGGAACTCCGCGAACTCCCCGTTTCCCGTCACCCGCGCGGCGCCTCGGCCGAGGTCTTCTCCAGGAGGGCCCGGGCGGCGCCCTGGATGGAGTCCGGCGTGAAGGGCTTGGTCATGAAGCGGTCCGCGCCAGCCTGCAGCGCGCGCTCGCGGGACGCCTCGTCGCCACGCGTGGTGACGATGATGATGGGCAGGTTGCGCAGGTGGTCCTGTCCGCGCACGAACTCCACCACCTCGATGCCACCGATGTCCGGCATGTTGAGGTCCAGGACGAGCAGGTCGTACGGCTTGAGTGACAGCTGCTCGATGGCCTCCAACCCGCTGGACGCCTGGGTGAAGTGGCTTTCCGGATAGGGCCGCAGGCAGGCGACCACCATGTCGCGCATCACCTTGCTGTCATCAACGACGAGTACCTCGGGCATGGCGTCCTCTGGAAACGACCGGCCAAGCTAGATCGATTCCGACCCGCTGAAAGAAATGAGTCATCCGGCGCGCGTTGAACGTTGGCTTGTCCACGCGCGCCTTGGACGATGTGCCACGGCGGGCGACGAAGCGCCACGGCTGCCCGCACATCCGGCACCCTGCGCCCTCCTGTTTTTCCGCCCCGGGGACTGAATTTCAACCATGCGCCCGCCTCCTCCGCCCGACACCTCCTTCCCCTGCCCGCCGGGCCCGCCTCCACCTCCCCTGGAGCACGCACCTTGCGTCTGGGTGGTGGACGACAGTGCCAGCGAGGCGCGCTTCATCAAGACCGCGCTGGGAACGGGCTTCCAGGTGGAGACGTTCCCGGACGGCGCCGCGATGCTCGAAAGGCTACACGCCGGGCGAGCACCGGACGTGGTGGTGTTGGATTGGGAGATGCCGGGAATGTCCGGTCCGGAGGTCTGTCAGTTCCTGCGTGGCCAGCGGGAGACCCAGGCCCTGCCGGTGCTGCTGCTCACCGCGCACGGCCGGCCGGAGGACCTGGTGCAGGGCCTGCGCGCGGGCGCCAACGACTACGTGGCCAAGCCCTTCCGCACGGAGGAGGTGCGCGCGCGGGTGGACGCGCTCGCGCGCACCAAGCGGCTGGTGGACGACGTGCGGCGCACGAGCGAGGAGAAGGCGGAGGTGTTCGCGCAGCTGGACGCGCTGCTCACGTCCTCGCCCGTGGGGCTGTCGCTGCTGGACCGGGACCTGCGCTTCGTGCGCGTCAACGCGCGCATGGCGAAGCTGGACGGGCTGTCCGTGGACGCCTACCCGGGCCGGGCGCTGGCGGAGGTCCTGCCCCGCTTCGCCGCGCGGCTGGAGCCCGTCCTCCGCCGCGTCATGGAGACGGGCGAGCCCGTGGAGGAGCTGGGCTTCACGCTGGAGCACCCGGACGCGCCCCACGGCGAGCTGTACGTGATGGCCAGCTACCACCCGGTGCGCACCGCCCGGGGTGAGGTGGTGGGCGTGGGCGCCGTGATGGTGGACGTCACCCGGCTCAAGCAGGCGGAGGCGGAGCTGCGCTCGACCGCGGAGTTCCGCGAGCGCTTCCTGGGCATCGTGGGCCACGACCTGCGCAACCCGCTCAACTCCATCCGCATGGGCGCCAGCTTCCTCGTCGCCAGCGAGCAACTGCCCCCCGCGATGGAGCGCACCGCCAGCCGCATCATCAACAGCACGGACCGGATGACGCGGATGATCACCGAGCTGTTGGACTTCACCCGCAGCCGGCTGGGCAGCGGCATCCCGCTGACCCCGGCCGCCACGGACCTGGGCCAGGTGGCGCGCCAGGTGGTGGAGGAGCTGGAGCTGGTGCACCCGCGCCGCACCGTGAAGGTGACGTCCACGGGCCCCCTCACGGGGAACTGGGACGCGGACCGGCTGGCGCAGGTGCTGAGCAACCTGGTGGGCAACGCCCTCCAGTACAGCCCGGCGGACACCACCGTGGAGCTGTCGCTCGTGGGCGAGCCGGAGCAGGTCCTCGCGCGGGTGAGCAACACGGGGGTGGCCATCGCTCCGGAAGAGCTGGAGAGCCTGTTCCACCCCTTCCAGCGCGCGCGCACGGGCGCGCATGTTCCGTCGGGCCTGGGCCTGGGCCTCTTCATCTCCGACCAGATTGCCCGAAGCCACCGGGGCACGCTCACCGTGACGTCGGACGCGCAGCGGACGGTCTTCACCCTGACGCTGCCGCGCGGGGGCGCATGAGTCACGGAGGGCACACGCCCCCCTGCTCCCGCGCCTCCCGGCCGTCCAGGCCCACGAGCCCCCTGGAAACGCTGGGACCCGTGCCCTACCGTGCACGCGTGTCCACTCCGCAACACCGCACCACCCTGCTCCTCGTCGAGAACAACGAAGACGTCCGCGAGGCGCTGCGCGAAATCCTGGAGTCGGAGGGCTACCGCGTCCTCACGGCGGCGAACGGCCAGGACGCGCTGCACCTGCTGGCGGAGCAGGAGCGGATGCCCGCCCTCGTCCTGCTGGACCTGGTGATGCCGGTGATGGACGGCCACGCCTTCATCGAACACCTGCGTGGCACGGGCGCGCTCGCGCTCACGCAGGTGCTGGTGCTGACGGCGCACCCCACCCTGCCCTTGCCGCAAGGCGTGGCTGGACGGCTGGGCAAGCCGGTGAAGCTGGAGGCACTGCTGGACGCCATCGCGGTGCACACCACGACGGCGTGAAGCCGGGCGCTCAGGCGGCGGCGGGACAGTGCCGCGCCACCATGGCCAGGAGCTCCGGGATGTCCACGGGCTTGCGCAGCAGGCCCACCGTGCCCGGCGGGGCCTTGGCGGAGAAGTGGGCGGTGAGCATCAGCACGGGCAGCTCGCGGTAGCGCGCGTCCTCCCGCAGCCGGTGGAGGAACTCGTGTCCGTCCATCACCGGCATCATCAGGTCCAGCAGCACCAGGCAGGGCTGGTCGTTGTTGGCGGCGAGGACGTCCAGCGCGGCCTGGCCGTTGGCGGCCTGGAGCACCGTGTAGTCCTCCATCTCCAGCAGCTCCGCCACGACCTCACGCAGGTCCGGTTCGTCGTCGACGATGAGGATGGTGGAACGCGAGGGGGTGCTGCTCACCGGCGGCAGCCTACGCAGGTCGTGCCGCTGGCGCCAGGAATGACGTGCCTCCCTGCCCGTCGCGGCGCGCGGAAATTCCGCGCGGGGCAGGCCCCCGTCCGGCCGCCTGTCGGGAATCACGAGGGAAACCAGGCGGGTCGGTTGCACCGGGAGGCCCGAGCCCCTACCCCCTTCTCTACGGCCCCATGAAACTCATCGCGGACTTCATCGAAGGGAACCTGGACGTCCTGGTGCGGCGCTTCGCGGAGGCGGCGCGCGGGCTGGAGAGCACGCAGGGCCTGAAGCCTTCGGAGCGCATCTCCACGGTCCCGGAATATCTCCGTGCGGTCGCGGCCATCTGCCGGCACGGCTCCACGCCGGAGCGGTTGGAGACGCGGGCGCGCCTGGAGGAGGCCCACATCAACCTGCGGCTGCGCGTGGGCGCCACGCAGGAGGACGCGACGGACGAATACACGCTCCTGGGGCGGCTCATCCCCCAGCTCTGGGAGGACGCCCAGCCGGAGCGCAAGCCCGGCGCCTCGGGCCTGCAGTGCCTCTTCCAGCAGATAGAGGAGGCCATGGAGCACGTGGTGCTCCTCTTCTCCGGCGACTCGATGGAGGACCGCCAGCGGGAGAAGCGCTTCCTGCGCCAGATGGACGCGCTGGCGCCCCGGTCGCTGGAGCCCGGCACGGACATGCAGGGCCCGCTCAAGCCGCTGGTGGAGCTCATCGCCCGAGCAATGGAGGCCGCCGGGGCGGAGCTGTTCCTCGTGGACGCGGGCGGCCGGAGGATGCTCCCCGCCGCGCGCACCCTGCACCTCGTTCCGCCTCCGGGCCGGTGGGCGGACGCGCAGGGGCCGTCCTTCCTGGGCCGGGTGGCGCGCTCCGAGGAGCCGCTGGTGCTCGCGCAGGCGCGGGGGCTGGAGGACTTCGAACGCGAAGGGCTGGAGGCCAGTGCGTGGAGCACCCTGCTGGGCCTGCGGCTGTGGCCCCACGGCACCCTGATGGGCGTCCTCTGCGTGGGCTTCGCGGAGGCCCGGCCGGTGCCGCCGCAGGCCAAGCGCTTCCTGGAGACGCTGGTGGAGTACCTCGCCGGCATCCTCGACCGCGCCCTGCTGATGGGCCGGCTGAGCGAAGCCCACGCGCAGCTGGAGGCGTCGGAGACGCGCTACCGGCTGGCCAGCCAGGCGGCGGCGGACACTGTCTGGGATTGGAACCTGCTCACCCAGGCGGTGGCATGGAGCGGGGAGACGCGCAGGCTGCTGGGCTTCGCGCCCGAGGAGATTGGCCCCCTGGCACAATGGTGGGTGGCGCGCATCCACCCGGAGGACCGGGAGCGGGTGGCGCACGGCATCCACGCGGCCATCCAGGGCATGCAGGCGCGCTGGCAGGACGAGTACCGGTTCCTCAACCGCCAGGGCGACGTCGTGCGGGTGCTGGACACGGGAGTCATCCTGCGCGACGCGGCGGGCCGGGGCGTGCGCATGGTGGGCGCCATGCAGGACGTCACCTCCCGATGGGAGGTGGAGAACGGAAACGAACAGCAGCTGCGGGAGGCTCGGACCGCGCGCGTCCAGGCGGACACGGAGCTGAGCCAGTTGCACGCGCTGCTGCGGCAGGCGCCCGTCGCGCTCGCCATCCTCCGGGGGCCCACGCACGTCGTGGCGCTGGCCAACGACCGCGTCTGCCAGCTCTGGGGCCGCACCAGCGATCAGGTCCTGGGCCGTCCCGTGCTCGAAGCGCTGCCGGAGGTGGAGGGCCAGGGCATCCGGGAGCTGCTGGACGGAGTGCTCACCACGGGGGTGCCCTACGTGGGCCACGAACTGCCCGTGCGGCTGGCTCGGGCCGCGGGCGGAGCCCTGGAGGAAGCGTACTTCAACCTCATCTACCAGCCGCTGCACGAAACGGAGGTCGGCCTCCAGGGCATCCTCGTCGTCGCCAACGAGGTCACCGAAGCCGTGCAGGCCCGTCAACGGGCGGAAGGTCTGGCGGGGACGCTGCACGCCAGCGAGGAGCGCCTGCGGTTGGCGCTGGACGCGGCGGACATGGGCAGCTGGGACATCGAGCTGGCCACGGGCCGGGGCACCTGGGACGCGCGCTTCCGCGCCATGCTGGGCCTGCCCGCCCAGGGGGAGGTGACGCTCGACGAGGCCATGCGGTTCGTCCTGGAGGAGGACCGGCCCCAGGTGGGGCGCGCGATGGAGGAGGCCGCCCGGCCCGGAGGCGTCGGCGAGTACGCGAGCGAGTTCCGCGCGCGGCTCCCGCGGGCAGGCCAGGCCGAGCGATGGATCTCCGGGCGGGGCCACGTGCACTTCGGGCCGGACGGACGGCCCCTGCGCTTCGTGGGCACGGGGCTGGACGTGACGGAGCGCAAGCTCGCGGAGGAGGCGGCGCGCCAGCGCGCGGAGTTCGAGCAGTACCTGGTGGGCATCGTGTCGCACGACCTGCGCAACCCGCTGAACGCCATCATGCTGGGCACGGCATCGCTGCTCCGGCGCGAGGAGTTGAACGAGCGTGCGACGAAGGCCGTCCTGCGCATCCAGGCTTCCGCGGAGCGCGCGGTGCGGATGATCCGCGACCTGCTGGACTTCACCCAGGCGCGTCTGGGCGGGGGGCTCCCGGTGCAGTGCCAGGACCTGGAGCTGGGGGCGCTGGTGCGGCAGGCGGTGGAGGAGGCGCGGATGACCGCTCCGGAGCGCGACATCCAGTTGTCGCTGCCGCAGGCAGGCCTTCGCGGCTGCTGGGATCCGGACCGCGTCACGCAATTGCTCATCAACCTGCTGGGCAACGCGCTGAAGTACTCGCCGGAGGACACGCCGGTGGCGGTGCGCCTGCGGGAGGTGCCCGGGGGCGTCCTGCTGGAGGTGCACAACGGCGGAGCCCCCATCGCCTCCGACGTGCTGCCCCGCATCTTCCAGCCCATGCAGCGCGGGGCGCCGGGCACGGACGCGGCGACGCGCAGCGTGGGCCTGGGGCTCTACATCGTGCGGACCATCGTGCATGCGCACGGCGGCACCATCGACGTGACCTCCACGCGGGAGGCGGGCACGACGTTCACGGTGCGGCTGCCGCACGCCGACGCGAAGGAGGCCGCCGGAGCGTAGGGGCGCGGGGCCGGTGCCAGGGCGACGGCCATTGAGTGGCATGACAGGCCACGATGCTAGCCTTTGCGGCATATGCGGAAATCCCTGTCGTGCGGGCTGTTGGTGTTGCTCCTGGGAGCGTGTGCGACTCCGACTGCCCTCCTGACGCAATGGGAAGATGCGGAAAGGGAGTGCAGCGAGCCTGATGAAGACCACTGCGTCGCCCTGCTCTGCGGGGATGACGCCTGTGGCTTCTACCGCTGCGAGGACGTGCCCGGAGACGTGGTGCTGGCGCGCGGTCTGCCACCGCGCCCACCGCCCGCCGCCGCCGCACCCGCACCGGGAGGCGGCCCCCAGCGCACCTGGGGCAGCGCCATGAATCTTCCCGGCGGCGGGGAACCCATCATGGTGTTTCCCTGGTACGGCACGCCCAAGCCCGTCC
>NZ_RAWN01000192.1:0-17415 GCF_003668895.1 Corallococcus sp. AB045 | reverse complement strand
CGGCGGGCGTCGGCGCCGCGCAGGGATTGCTGCGGGGACAGGGATTGCGCGGTGCGCTCGCGGGGGCGGTGGGTGGCCTGATTCCAGGCGTGGGCGGGCGCATCGCGTCCTCTGTCCTGCGCGGCGACGGCGCGGATGACGACGCGTCGCTGGATGCGCTCGCGGACATGGCGGATGCGCGGCAGGTGCCTCCCGCCGTGGCCCTGCCCTTGGGCGCGGGGCTCGCGGCGCGGGTGGTGACGCGGCAGGCGGTGCCCATGAGCACCACGCTCGGTGGCGCCGCGCAGGGCGTCCTGCGAGCGCGCACGCGCGGCGTGGAGCAGCTCCTGATGCGACTCTGCCAGCAGGCGCCGGGCACCGCGGGCCGGCGGCTGCGGCTGATGCGCCTCATCGCCCGGCTGGCGGCGGGGAACCTGCGCCTGCGCGGCACGGGCGGCGCCATCACCGCCCTGCCGAGCGTGGTGCAGGGCGCGGGGCGCCGGGTGCTCACGCGCGCGATCCAGGTGCCCTCGATGGGCGTCGTCCCGCCGCGCCTGGCCGCGCGGCGGGTGCATGCCCGGCGGCATGTGCTGCGCCGCATCCCCATCTCCGCGGTCAGCGCCGCGAGCGTCCGCCGCGCCTAGGTCGATCCACACACGAAGTCTTCAGGACAAGGAGGAGTACCCATGCAACCGCAGCCTTTCGAAGAGGAGTTTTCGAGCCAGGGCGACGAGATGTCCGACCTGTTGGCAGAGGGCGAGGAGGGCTTCGAGGACGAAGGCATGGAGGATCCCTTCGAGGGCGAAGGCTTCGAGGCCGAGGGCATGGAGGAGGGCTTCGAGGAGAACCCCACCACCATGGAGGACCCCTTCGAGGGCGAAGGCTTCGAGGACAACCCCACCCCCATGGACGAGGGCTTCGAGGCCGAGGGCTTCGAGGAGAACCCCACCCCCATGGACGAGGGCTTCGAGGCCGAAGGCTTCGAGATGGACAACCCCACCGCCCTGGAGGACACCTTCGCGGACGCGATGGACGCCCAGGACGAGGACGAGTTCCTCCGCCGCCTGGCGGCCGGCGCGCGAAGGCTGGCCACCGTGGCCGGGCCCACCTTCCAGCGCATCCGCCGCAGGGCCATGCCCATCGCCATGCGGCTCATCCGCCAGGCCGCGCCCCGGCTGGGCGGCATCGCGGGCCAGGAGCTTGGCCGCACCCTGGGAGGGCTGCTCCGCGCGGATGCGATGGACGCCTTCGCGGACGCCGCCGGGGACTACGCCAGCGACGAGGACATGGACGCCTTCAACCGCGTGCTGGGCGGGCTGGCGGCGCGGCACGTGGTCCGCTCCACCATGTCTCCCGCGCGCCGCCGGCAGTCGCCCCAGCAGGCCCGGGCGCTGGGACGCGCGGTGGGCCAGATGACGACGCAGCTCGCCTCGCGCATCAGCCAGCGCTACGGCCCGCGGGCCCTGCCGGCGGTGACGCGCGTGGTGCGCCAGGTGACGCGGCTGGTGCGCCAGCAGGGCGCGAGCCCCCAGGCGGTGCCGCGGATGCTCCGCCGCATCGGCGGGCGCGTCATCTCCAGCCCGCGCGTGGTGCGCCGCCTGGCCCGGACGAGCGCCGCCGTGCGGCAGCTCCGGGCGCGCGCGGGCCTGCGCCGGACGGGGCCTCGCGGCCGGCTGAACCCCATGATGGGAGGCCCCGGCCTTCGCCGGCTGCGGACCGTCACGCTGCGGGGGCCGGTGCGCGTCATCGTGCGGTGAACCCGGGGGCGTGGGCGGCAAGGGGGAGGCGGGCACATGGCGGACACGCTTCAGCGGTTCCTGCGGGCCAAGGTCCAGAGCATCACGTTCCGGGCGGGGCGGCTGTCGCGCCTCACGCCGCAGGACGTGGGCATCCGGGCCCGGGACGTCCCCTACGCCCCCTCCGCCGCGCACTTCGCCGCGGCCAACGCGCGCCTGGGCGAAATCGACCGCGACGTGCGCCGCGCCCTGTCGCGGCTGAACGGACGGCTGCGCGACGCTCCTCCCAGCCCCGACGAGGTGCTGGAGCGCAACGCGCTGCTGGAGCGCGAAATCGACCGCGCCCGCCGCGCCTACGGCCTCTTCTTCGACGTCTTCAGCCAGCGGGGCACGCGGTTCGCGCCAGCGCTGGCGGCCTGCGACGCCATCGCGGTGGACTGCTTCCAGGCCGTGAGGCAGGCCGCGCCGGGACTGATGCACAGCCCGATGCTCAAGCCGCTCACCTACCTGGAGCACGGCTTCTCCCCGGCCACCTTCCGGCGCGGCGTGTTGCTGAGCCGGCTGCTCGGGGAGCGCAACCCCTTCCCGCTCATCCGCGTGCCCTACGAGCGCGTGGAGGCCCCGTGGGGCATGGGCGTCATCCTCCACGAAATCGGCCACAACCTGCAGGCGGACCTGAGCATCTGGCAGGAGACGCAGGTGGCACTCCAGCGGCGGGTGCTGCACGCCACCGGCAACCCGTGGCTCACGCGCCTGTGGGGCCGCTGGCACAAGGAGATCTTCGCGGACCTCATCGCGTGCCTGCTCGGGGGGCCCGCGTCGGTGCACTCGATGAAGGACTTCCTCGCGTACCCGTCGTCACGGGTGCTGACGTTCCATCCGCTCAGCGCGCACCCCACGCCCTTCTTACGGGTGTTCATCCAGGCGGAGATGCTCCGGCGCATGGGCTTCCAGCGCCGGGCCTGCGACGTGCGCGACAACTGGGACCGGCTGTACCGCGCGCGGCTGCCCTTCGCGCGCATCCCACGGCTGCTCCTGTCCACGGCGGCGCGGCTCATCCCCCATGTCGTGGATGAGATTGCGTTCCAGCCCCGCCGGGGCCTGGCGCAGCGCGCACTGGTGGACGTGGTGCCGTTCTGGCCGTCGGATCAGGAGCGCATCGACCGGGCCGCGGAATCATTGGCGCGCGGGCACATCCCGCCGGGGCTGCCGCCGCGCCACGTGGTGAGCGCCAGCCGCGAGGCGCTCGAACGGAGGCTGGCCTCGCCCGAGCGCATCTCTCGGACGGTGCTCAATCATCTGGTGAAGCTCGGCACGCGGAACGCGCGGATGCCGGGCGTGGGCGTCACCCTGGCCGCATGACAGGACCTCAAGGGAGGGACGATGTACGAGAACGTGAAGGGGAGAAGCCCCGCCGCATCCATCGAGCTGGCCTCGAGCGCGAAGTCGAAGTTCGACGAGTTCCTGCGCCGTCAGCTCGGCGTGTCGGACGCGCGTGACCCCAAGGCGGTGGTGTACGCGCTGCGCAAGCTCTACCCGACCACGGCCGCGCGCCTGGACGACGAGAGCAGTGGCCAGCCCATCCGCGTCTCGGCCACGCCCGAGCCGGCCATGGCCCTGATGAACGGCACCCTGGACTCGCCGGGCCAGCGGAGGTTCCGCCAGGAGCGCAAGGCGCTGGTGGACGACCTGGACATCGCGGTGAACCTGGCCTCCAACCGCGACTTCAAGGCGCCGGTGTGCGGCTGGCGCGACTCCATCCTCGCGGAGCTGGGCGAGGGCGAGGCCGCGGCGAACATGGCGGTGGACCCCGTGTCGCGCGACCGGGCCTTCTATTCCATCCGCAAGCTGGGGGACTGCGCGCGCGTGGCGCGCCTGGTGGGCATGGTCAACCCCACGGTGGTCCAGGAGTTCGGCCGGCTCGCGGCGACCATCGACGACAACGCCACGCTCTTGCGCATCCTGGCGGGCGAGGCGCTCTTCCGAGCCGGCTTCGACAAGGGCGGCACGGTGTTCCAGGTGGCGCTCCAAGACCTGCGCCAGCGCCGCGAGGCGCTCATCAACTCGCTGGAGCAGCTCACCGCCACCTCCATCCAGGAGGGCTACGACGACTGGGGTGACGGACAGGCGTCCTACGGCAAGCTGCTGGATCAGCTGCGCGCCCGGGGGCAATCGGACCTGCGCGCCATCGTCCGGCCGGATGCCATGTCGCGGCTGTTGGACGTGCTCCTGAACCACACGCCCCGGCAGCAGTCGGAGGACCTGCGCGGCATCGCGTCCGCGGTGCCCGTGGAGCTCATCCAACTGCGGCGCCTGCGGGACGTGGCTGGCAGCCTGCTGGACACGTCCATCACCGGCTTCTCCAACTCCGGCGGCACCAGCCGGGGCGTCGCGTTGAACGCGAAGGTCCAGGGAGCCTCCGCGCCCCTGGCCGCCTTCACGGAAGCGCTCACGCTCTTCATCGACGCGTTCGACCGGCCCAACGCCGGGGCGCGGCTGCTCAACCTGGTGCTCCCCGTCCCGCTGACCTTCCGGGACCTGACGGGCAAGGAGCAGGAGCTGAACGACAAGTTCCGGGAGCGCAACGACACCCAGGAGCTCATCGAGGACCTGCTGATGGACCCCAGCACGTCGGTGGAGTTCTGGAAGGAGCTGGCCCGGTTGGATCGCAAGCTCTACCACATCGACCGGATCATCGACCTGTTCCTGCTGGACTACGACGAGGCCACGGTGCCGGGCGGCAACCGCGTGGACCTCCACGAGGAGATGATTGAGCAGCTGGACGACAACGTGGACGTCTTCAACGTGAGCCCGGCGTTCCTCCGGGAGCAATGCGGGCTGGAGGAGGACTCGCTGGAGCTGGCGAAGACGCTGACCCAGGAGGCGCCCGGCCAGGCGGAAGAAATCGAGGACGACCGGAACCACAAGTACGGCTTCCCGGAGGGCGCGCACTGCAACACCGGCGAGCCGTTCACGGTGCCTCCGCCGATCCGCGTCTCGCTGGACCGCATCGAGAAGGACCTGGAGCCGCGCATCAACCCCGGGGCCGTGGAGCACCCGATGGAAGCGGAGCCGGGCGAGCGGGAGGTGCCCGCCTCCGCCACGGCGGGCAACAGGGCCAGCCTGGACGACGTGGCCTCGCTCATCGAGAAGAGCCGGTCGCGCATCATGACGGACGTGAAGCAGCAGCTGGAGGCCCAGGGGCCGGAGCTGGCCCGTCAGCTGGAGCAGGCGTTCTCGGATCAGCTCAAGGCCGTGGAGCGCATCATCGCAGGCAAGGAGCGGCACGGTTCGGACGGCCGGCCCGCGCCGGGCAACGGGCACGCCAAGTCGGGCCACTCGCGCCGCCACGTCCGCCACGCGCGCAAGCCATGAGCGCGCTCGCACGGGCCTGAAACCCTTTCCTTCAACGTCATTGACCCAGGTGGCATGCCATGAGCATCGGTACGGCAGAAGCCCTTCAGCGGCTGTTCTCGCAGTGGAAGCGGGAAGTCCTCTCCAACGTCACGTCGGATGAGCAACGCACGGAGTTGCAGAAGCAGCTCTCGCTCCGGGAGGAGGAGCTGCTCGCCAGCGCCTCCGACGGCTCGACGGCGTCGCTCTTCTCGGACCTGATGGGGTTGGGCAAGGACGGAGCGCCCTCCTTCGACTCCATCAGCCGGCCGCTGCTCATCCAGGACTTCGATGAGTCCGTCATCGAGACGCAGCTCCACGCGACCGCGGAGCTCTATTACATCTACCAGCACGAACGGATGAAGGTGTTCCAGGTGGCGGGCGTGCTCCTGCGCCTCTTCCACGACGGGCGCATGCGCATCCAGCGGGGCCCCGGCGCGCGGGCGCTGTACCTGATGGAGAAGCACCAGCCGCTGCGTTACAAGCCGCGCGACCGGCAGCTCGCGTACCGGCGCGCGTTCAACTACGGCAGCCTGGCGGCGCCGGCGGGCGCGGTGATGTTCCGCAACTTCCACCGCGAGTTCGTCGCCTTCGTGTCCGCCATCGCGCAGTACTTCCGCGACCTGCTCATTGGTGAAGTCATCCGCGGCTCGCAGCAGCTGAACGAGCGGCCCTTCGCGAGCCAGGCCACCATCCAGCGGCTGGGCACGGACATCCGCTGGCAGATTGACCGCGCCACCTACGGCAACATCCTGGCGCTCACGGTGGAGGTGGGCGAGTACCTCAAGACCATCCTCGACGCGATGGAGACGCCGGACATCAAGAAGGCCTTCGACGCGAACACCAAGTGGGACGTGATTGAAGTGGTGTCGCAGCGCTACCTGGGCGGCGCGGGGGAGATTTCGCAGCGCTCGAAGATGGCGGACGCGGGGCGCCTGCTGCTCAACTTCATCGCGGACAACCCGTTCAAGACGCGCGACTTCAGGGACTTCCAGACGGAGGTGATGCCGCTGGGTCCGGTGGCGGAAGAGTGGATCGCCGCGTACCGGATGACGCCGGACGGCCGCTCGTTCCGCGGCGTGTCCCCCACCCTGCGCCAGACGCTGGGCATCACCAGCCCCGCGCCGGCGATGCGCTGAAGGCGGGAGGCACGGCATGGACATCCCGCTGCAACCCCTGATGGAGGCGGGCACGGGGGCCGCCTCGGCGCCGCGCACCAACGTGTCGCGGATGGTGGCCTCGGCGGTGGCGGGCCAGGTGTCCCACCCCGTCGTGCGCGCATCGCCGTACCGCATGGGCCGGGACGGAGTGCCCCGGCTGCTGCCGGGCAGCGGCGGCATCGCGCTCAACCGGCGCGTGGGGGACCGCGCGGTGGGACTGGCGGCGGACCACATGGAGGCAGGGGTGTCGCTGCACAACACGGGGCGCGACGACATTGGCCCGCGTGGCGGCTCCAACCGGGCGTTGATGTTTTATGCGTGCGTGGGCAACCGCGCGCGCGTGACGAGCGGTCCCGCGAGGGGCGCGGTGGGCACCGTGGTGGGAAAGCACGGCGGCATCAACCACGTCATCGTGGACTTCCCGCCCGCGGTGAAGCGCCGGCTGTGCATCGGGGACCGCGTGCAGCTGGATGCGTACGGGCAGGGGCTGGAGCTGCCGGACTTCCCCCAGGTGCGCGCGCTCAACCTGTCGCCCCGGCTGCTGCGGCGCTGGGGCGTGCGGACGGAGCGCGGGCGGCTGGTGGTTCCCGTGACGCACACGGTGCCCGCGGAGCTGATGGGTTCGGGGTTCGGGCGTTCGGAGGGCGTGCTGGGGGACCTGGACATCCAGCTGTCGGATGCGCGGCTGGTGCGCAAGCACCGGCTGAACGCGCTCCGGCTGGGGGACCTGGTGGCGGTGTGTCCGTTGGACTACCGCTTCGGGCCCTCGCGGCGGCCGGGGGTCGTCACGGTGGGCGTGGTGGTGCATTCGGACAGCAAGGTCGCGGGGCATGGGCCCGGGGTGACGCCGCTGCTCATCTGTCCGGGGGAGTGCGTGCGGCTGGTGTGCCGGCCCCAGGCCAACGTGGCGCTCGTGCTGGGGCTGCGCCAGAGCGTGGCGCCGCCGGCGCGCGGTTCGTCATGGGGTCGGGGGTAGCGACACCGCGCCCAGGCAGCGAGACACCATGGCCGCGCGGGTGTCCACGCCCAGCTTGACGAAGATGCGCCGCAGGTGGGCCGCCACGGTCCACGTGCTGATGTTCAGCATCGTGGCGATCTGCTTGTTGCCCCAGCCCGCGCAGACGCACGAGACGACCTGCAGCTCGCGCGAGGTGAGCAGCCGCACGTCGGACGCGGGCGCCGTCGCGGGGCTCGCGGAGGGCTCCGCGGGCACCAGGTGGTAGCGCTGACCGTTGAGGATGAGCTCGCCGGCCAGGGCGCGGTTCTGCTCCTGGGGAGCGGCCGGGGCGCGGGGGTCGGGGACCACGAGCAGGACATGGCTCCCGGGAGGAAGAGGCGTCCGCATGGCGTGCGCTAGGAGGGGTCCGCCAGCTCGGGAGAGGTGAGGATGCGCCAGACCTCGGAGGCTTCGCGCGAGCGTCCGGTGGCGCGCAGGTCCTCCGCGAGGCGTTCACCCGCGTGCTCCCCCGCGACGGGAGGCTCCGGCCGTTCGCGTGCGAGCGTCACGAGCCGCGTGACGCCGCGGCGGCTGAAGCGAAGCTCGGAGTGGAAGAGCAGGGCCAGCGCGCGGGCCGAGGCGAAGAGGCCACCGGGTGCGTCCACGGCGGTTTCCGACTGGGCGCAGGAGTCGAGCATGGGGCGGAGCACGTGCGTGACGAGCGTTTCGAGCTGCGCCCGTTGAGCGCCGTGCTCCCGGCCGGCCCGGGCGAGCGCCGCGAGCAGCCGGGGGTCTTCGGCGAACAGGGCCAGTGCCGAGGCTTCGAACCCCAGCCGACCCAGGCGCGCGTCGAACGCCTCGGGTTCGTGCTGCTTCCAGTGGGCGAGCGCGGTGATGAGCGTGGGCCCTGACAATGGCCAGGCGCCCCACCGGGGCTCGGCACCGGACGGGGGCTCGGAGGTGACGGAGTCGAACGGGCGCCCGAACCAGGCGAGGACGAAGTCCAGACCGCGAGCCTGGGGTTCCGTGAGGCCCAGCCCCATGAGTTCCTCGCGCGAAGGCGCGCAAGGGCCGCGCACCGCGACGGTGCCGCGATGGATGGGTCTGCCACCCTCGTGGCCCAGGACGATTCGCGCGCCATCCGGGAAGGTGACCACGGGCCCCTGGAGCCGGAGCTCCTCACGGGCCGCGCGGAAGGGCGAGTCCTGCGCCTCCGCTTCGCGGGACCGCGTCTCGGTGAAGAAGTCGGATCCGGAGCGGAGGTGGACGTTCTCCTCCCGGGATGCGCGACCAGGTGCCGGCTCGGGATCCCTGAAGGGGTCTGCTCCGGAGCGCGAGTGATGGTTCGCCTCACGAACCGGGCGAGCCAAGGCCGCCTCTGACACCGCGAACGGATCCGCGCCAGCGCCAGGGTGGCGGTTGGCCTCACGAACCGAACGAGCTGAGGCCGCCTCTGGCGCCGCGAACGGATCCGCGCCAGAGCGAGCGTGGCGGCTTGCCTCATGGTTCGAGCGAGCAGCAGCCGGATCTGGCTCTCTGAATGGATCCGCGCCAGAGCGAGCGTGGCGGCTTGCCTCATGGTTCGAGCGAGCAGCAGCCGGATCTGGCTCTCTGAATGGATCCACGCCCGTGCTCAGATGGCGTCTCGTCTCGCGCTCCGAACGCGCGGCAGCCGGCTCTGACGCAATGAACGGATCCGCGCCGGACCTCAAGTGGCGATTCGCATCACGGGCCGAGCGTTCAGATGTCGCCGGCATTCGCGGCGCCTGTTCGCTGAACGGATCCGCCTCACGGTGATGCTCCTCGCGCGCCGCGCGAACGGAATCGACGCGGAGTTCCTGCTCTCCGAACGAGGTCGCTTCGCGGCGGCGCTCCTCACGGGCCGCGCGGGAAGAGGCGGAGGCTCCGCCCTGCGGCATCCGGGCTCGGGGCGAGGGCTCGGCGAGCGAACTGCGGCCGGAGCGTGGAGGGCGCACTCCCTCATCAGGAGCGAAAACTCCGCCCTGCGGCATCCGGGGTCGGGGCGCCGATTCGGCGAGTGTGCTGGGACCGGACCGTGGAGGGCGCGTGCCTTCACGTGCGGCGCAAGGGGCGTCGGGTGCAGCAGTAGTACGGGGCCTCGATTCGGAGAATGGCGCACTGTCAGGACGCGCAGGGCGCCCCTCCCCTCTGGCCGGGCGAGAGGAGGAATGACGGCTGGCCCTCGGTTCAGCGAAACGCTCAGAGTTCTGACGAGGAGGACGCAGCGACGCACTCGCTGTCTCCGATGATTCGCCTTCCCTCGTGTAGGCAAGAGGCCTGGAGCCACGACGCGACGGACGCATCTCGTCCCGGGCCGCACGGGAGGAAGCAGAGGGCTCCCCGTGCTTCGTCCGGCCACCCGGGCCGGGGGCATCGAGCGGCTCGTCGCCAGAGCGAGCAGCGGCTCCGAGAGTGCGCTCACGTGGCTCCGGCGCATCCTCCCGCGAGAAGGGTGCAGCCCGTTCGAGGTCGGAAACCCAGCGCTCCAGGAGCGACATCACGCCCTGGGAGGCAACGGGCGCACGGTTCCGCTTCCGCCCCGAATCATCACCAGCCACGGCAACCTCCCCTGAGAACCATCCTGCCCACGCACAGTAGGAATCACCCTTGCGCAGGGAAGTTCGACCCCGAGCCGGGCTTCACGGTTGAGTTCAGGATGGAGGCGCCACGGCGGACCGCCAGGACGACAGTGCCGTCATCCCGGAAGGCTGTCCCCACGCCAGCTCGCCTGCTCTCGACGCGTGCTCAAAACAGTCGCGAGTACGTGGACGGTGCCCCCGGCCGTGGCGTCCAGCGCTTCGCGTCGCGGGGCAGCCACAGGAGCTGGAAGGCCTCGGCACGCCCTTCATAGCGAAGGGTGTGCTCGCCCCGGGACAGCGTGAACTCAGGCGCGGTGATGCGCTCGCCATCGATGAACAGCGAGCCGGTGTCGAGAGTGCTCGCGGGCTGGACGAAGTAGCGGTCAGCGCGAACCGCGAGGAAGTGATCCTCCAGAGCGCCTGAGTTCGAGGGCACGCGGTAGCGCTGTCCCCACAGGTACAGGTCACCATCGTAGGGCTGGTAGTGCGCGTCGAGGAAGCGGCGCAGCGCCAGAGGAAGACCGGAGGTCCGCAGGTCATCCACCCGCAGCACACAGCCCTGCTCCACGAGCACACGGGGCATCTCGTCGGACAGCAGGCCCGCGAGTGAGCCGCGCAGATACGCGTCCGTGTAGAAGTAGAAGTGAGCGTGCGGCCGGCTCACATAGCCCCCCGAGTTGTCGTAGACGACATCCTCCGGTCCCGTGAGCGCCGCGATGCGAGCGAGAACCTCACGCTGCCGCGCATTGCCGCCGCCGGCCAGCAAGACCTCCACCTGGGCCTCCTGGACAACAAACAGGCCGCCCAGCCCGGCAAGCCCCAAGGTCCGCACAGCGGGAGTGCGCAATCCAGAGAGCACCACGATGATGCCGCGCGCGGCAAAGGGCGCGAGCACGCCCAGAAAGGGCAACAGGCTGTACGGGAACGGCGCGCGCTGGAGCGCATAGGCGCCGAAGGTCGCGGGCACGGCCACGAACAGGAGCAGGTCGGGAGTGCGCGGGTGCTTCAACAGGCGAAGGAACGTGGCGACGAGTCCAACGGCGGCGAGGAGGAAGAACGCGGGTTGTGCCCCCAGGGCCGGCACCAGGTATTCGCGCCATGAGAAGCCCGGGTAGTGGCGCTGGTGTTCGGAAGCCCAGACGAAACACCACCGCCACCATGCGTCCCACGAGCCCGTCACCGTGAGGTAGGCAGCCACCGCGCTCGTCGCAACGACGATGCCCGCGAAGAAGGCGCGAGGCGCTGCGATGAGCGTGGGAGAACCGTTCCTGCGCGGCAGGAGGTCGGCCAGGAGCACCGCACCCACGAGCCCGCCGAAGAAGAGCGCTTTCTGGGAGCCCCACGCGGAGGCAACGAGCAACGCACCCGCCAGGAGCGACGAACGGACGGAGCCGGGCTGCACGGCCAGCGCGGCGAGTGCGCCCAGGAAGAGCGCGGCGGTGAGGGCATCCGGACGCACCTCGGTGGCGAAGTGCAGGAAGCCCGGAGAGCAGAGCAGCAGCACCGGGGCCAGGAGCGCGGCGATGCGTCCTTCCCGCCGGTTGAGGAGGAAGACAGAGACACACGCCCCCGCGAGCGGCACGAGCATCGCGGCACGAAGCGCGAGCACGTTGCGCGGATCATCCCCGAGCAGCCAGAACAGCGGCGCCAGCAACTGGTACACGAGTGGGAAATGCACCTCGAAGAAGTCGCGGTAAGGCACCTGCCCGTGGGCCATGAGCCACGCGGCATGGGCGTACTGGAATTCGTCGATGCTGAATGCCTTGTGCAGTGCGAGGCGCGAGGCCTGGAGCGCGAGCACGCCCAGGACGACACCCAGCCCCCACCGCAAGGCCCGGGGCTCCTTCATCGGCGCCGTCATACCGCGAAAGCAAGCCCGGCTTCAGGGCGTTCAGGGCGCAGGACGGGGCACGGACTGCCAGCCCCCTGACGACATCCATGAGGTCCCCCCGCCCAGTGAGATTCAAAACCTGTCCGACAGTCGGACAGGTTCCGGCTGCCCAGGTGAACCGGCAGTCCTCCAGCCGGTGGCCTCCAAACTGGTCCGGCTGTCGGACAGGTTTTCCACCTGCCCAGGTGGACCGGCAGTCCCCAAGCCGAGATCCTCCAACTGATCCGGCTGTCGGACAGGTTTCCGCAGCCCAAGTGGACCGGGAGTCCCCGAGCCGAGTCCTTCCAATCCGGTCCGGCTGTCGGACAGGTTTTCGCCCTGCCCAGATGGACCAGCGGTCCCCGAGCCGAGTCCTTCCAAGCCGGTCCGACTGTCGGACAGGTTTTCCCCCTGCCCAGATGGACCAGCGGGCCCCGAGCCGGGGGCCTCCAAACCTGTCCGACTGTCGGATCGGTTTCCGCGGCCCAGGTGGACCGGGAGGCCCCGAGCCGAGTCCGTCCAAGCCTGTCCGACAGTCGGACAGGTTCGTGGGGTGCGCCGCTGCCGGGCAGCCCCAGCGGGGTTCTCCCTTCTCCTCCTGTGGACAGCGTGGCGCTCGAGGAACCTGGCGCCGCGCGCGTGCTCGCGCGCCCGAGCACGTCAGCTCAGCGCCCCGTGCGACGCCGTGCCCGCGCTCTCGCGGCCTCCAGTGCGGAGTCCACCCCAGCGGGCGGTTTCGGAGGCTCCGGCTTCTGCTCGGCGGGTTCCTCCTGAACAGGCTTGGGCGTCGTCGCGGAGGGCTTCACGTCCGTGCGTGGTGCTGACACGGGCTCACGTGCGCTGGCTTCCTTCACGGGCTTTTCCCGCGCCGCACGCACTCGCGGCGCGGAGAGGAACCTGCGCATCGCGACCTCCGCCAACATCGCCGCCAGCGCGAACGCGACCAGCCAGGGCGCCAACGCCACGCGGCCCTCCGACTCCGGCGCCTCCGCGAACAGGCCCGTCATCGACAGTCGCTCCTGGCCTCCGCCCACCGCCGCCAGCGCTCGCAGGAGCTTGAGGCCCTCCTTCGCGCTGCCCGGCTCGAACTCCGGCGCGTACGGCAGCGCCACGGGTGGCGCCCTCAACACGCGCCCACCCCACTTCACCACCGGGTGCCAGGTGCCGCTGCCCGTCAGCGGGTACTCGACCACCAGCCGGTCCTCGTCCTCCCAGTGCAGCGGCTTCTCCACGCCGGAGCGCCCGTCGCCCGCCAGCAACACCGCCGTGGGCAGCGCGCCCGGCATCGGCTCACCCGGCGGCAGGTCCAACGTCACACGCAGCACGTTGCCCTGGCGCTCCGAGCGCACCACCGCCTCCTCCTTCGGCGTCGGACGCCCCATCGACCAGCGCACCACCGCCTCCAACGTCGCCCGCAGCGCGCTCCACTCGCGCAACTCGCCCGTGTACCTGCCGTCCACCTCCGCCGTGAGCGCCACCGTGCGCCCCGCGCCATGCGGCCACAGCGCCAGCACCGGCGCGGCGTTCGTGTCCAACGTGCGCAGCGCCACGTTCGCCCGGGGCTTCAGGTAGGTGAGGTTGTAGCCGCCCACCTGCGGCAGGCCCGTCGTCGGCAGCGCCCCCAACAACGGCAGGTCCGGCGCGGCCTCCAACGACGCGGGCTCGTCCACGAACGTGGCCCTCGCCACCGCGAGCGTCTCCTGGCTGAAGATGCGCGGCAGGCTCATGGCGTCCTCCGCGAAGTAGATGCGCCCGGCGCCGCGCCGGGCCACCTCGCGCAGCAGGTCTGCGTCCGGATCCGTGGGCTTGCCCAGGCCGATGACCGACACCGTCACGTTGGCCGCTCGCAGCGCCGCCAGCGTCTCCTGGTAGTCGCCCGGCTCCTCGGAGTCCGCCGCGTCGGAGAACAACACCACGTGCCGCGTGGGCTTCTCGCTGCGGAGGATCTCCTTGCTGCCCGCGCGCAGGGCCGTGCCCACGTAGATGCCCCCGCCTCCACTGAAGCCTCGTGCCACCTGGTCGAACGGCAGCCCCTTGCTCACCGGACTCAAGGGAAAGATTTCATGCGGCTCCGTGTCCACCATGTGCACGGAAGCTTCGTCATTCGCGTTGAGCAACGTGAGCGCCGCCGTGACGCCCTCCGCGGCCAGCTCCATCTTCGTGCGCCCGTCCGGCACCTGCATGCCCATGGAGCAGCTCGAATCCATGAGCACGCTCATCGCCACCGACGCGCGCCGCTGCTCCTCGCGCATCTCCAATGACACGGGCAAGAGCGGCTCCAAGGGCGAGCGCCGATAGCCGCCCTCACCGAAGCTCGACCGCCCTCCCGTCATCACCAGCCCGCCACCTGCCTGGTCCACGTAGTTCGCCAGCGCGTTCAAACCCGTCTCGCCCAGAGCATTGGCGTCCACGTTCTCCAGCACCACCACGCCCACCCCGTCGAGCGCCTCCAGCGACAGGTGGAACGGCGCCTTCACCTCCAGCGCCATGCCCGTCGCCGCCAGCGCCTTCGCCAACGTGCCCAACGGCTGCGCGGTGAGCAGCAACACGCGCGGCGGCCCCTCCACGCGCAGCACGCCCACGCCCACGTCGTTCTCCGGGACGCCGTCTCCGGGCACCTCCACCGTGAGCCGGTAGTGCACGAGCCCCGGCTCCTCCAACAGGTCGCGCAGGGGCAGCAGGTTGGGCCCGGACTTGAAGTCGTACGGCCCCTTCACCAGCACCTTCCCGTCGCGCTCCAGACGCACGGTGCCGGTGACGGCCGAGGTCGCCTGCACCACGGCGGAGAACTGGAAGGGCTCGCGCACGGAGACCGTGGCGGGCACGTCCAGCGACACCACTGCCACGTCCAGCGCGGGCTCCGGCCGGGACACCTGCCGGTAGTCCACCGCGATGCCCCGCGCCGCCAGCCGCCGCGTCGCGCCTCGGGCATCCGCGCCGGTGGACCGGCCGTCGGAGACCACCAGCACCCGACCCGTGCGCTCGGGGGGAATGAGCGCGCCCGCCGCGTCCAGCGCGGCCGACAGGTCCGAAGCCTCCGCGTCCACCGGCCGAGTGAATCCGCCGAACCGGCCTGACTCCGACAGCGGGGACTCCACCCGCGCCTCGCGGCCGAAGGTGATGACACCCACGCGGTCGCCCGGCCGGCGCTGGGACTCCACCAGAGAAATGAGCTCCTGCGCCACGCGGTCCACGTCCAGCGGCATGGAGCGCGAACGGTCCACCACCACGGCCACGTCGCTGCCCGCGTTCGCCAGCCGCAGCTCCGGCCCGGACAGCGCGCCCACGCCGAGCACCAGCAGCACCCACCGCAGCACCATGGGCGGGCCGGGCCTCCGGCCGTAGCGCCACAGGAAGAGGCCCAGCGGCAACAGCAGCAGCCACGCCTGGGGAAGGGTGAAGGTCATGCCTTCCTCGTGACGTAGAAGTCCGCCAGCAGCGCGGCCAGCAGCACCAGCAGGGGCCAGCGGGCGCGCTCATGGCCGCTGTTCCCTTCCGAGTCCTCGCCCGCTTCCTTCGAGGCCACGTCCGCGCTGCCCCGGCCACGCAGATCCGACTCCCGAGCATCCAGCGCCAGCACCTCCAGCGAGTCCACTTCGCGGCCCTCGCGCTCCAGCACGTAGCGGCCGGGACTCGTGGGCGCGGGCAGGCTCAACGAGCCCGCGCCGAACACGGGCTTGCGGCCCGAAGGCCCCTTCAGCGCGTAACGAGCACCGGCCTCCGTCACCACGGAGAGCGCTTCGCCCAGGTTGAGCTGACGCCGGGGGAAACCCTCGCGAAGCCGCCGCGCTTCGCGCACCACATTGCCCAGCAACACGGGCCAGGCGGGGGTCCGCTGGAGGTTGGAGCGAGCCAGGTCCACGTTGAGGTGCAGCCGCCCGCCCTCCTCTTCCGACACGAGCACGGCTTCGCCCGCGGTCATCAACGGACGGCCCGGAGGGTTCGCGCCCGCCGTCCACCGCACGCCTGAGAGCTGAACGTCGTCCATCAGCGTGCTGCCCTTCTCCGTGAAGAACGGCCCCACGAAGGTTCGCAGCGGTCCTTCCGCGCCCAGCGTCACGCGGGCCTCCGCGCGCGAGGGGCCAACAGACAGCACCGGCGCGCCGGGAACAGGAGGGCCGTGCGCCACCTCGGGAGACACCGCCAGGAAGCGCTCCAGCGCCTGCTTCGACGCGGGCGACAGGCCCTCCGTCAGCCCCACGGCCACCGGCATCACGGGGGACGGGGGCAGGCGCACGCGTCCGTCCTCGGGCAGCGCGTCGTCCGGCAGTGACACCTCCACGTCGCCGGCCTCGCGGAACGTGAGGCGCACGGTCGCGGCGCCCTCTTCCGGCAAGGCGATGCGCTCCGTGCGTTCGGTGCCTTCACGCGCGCCCGGCCCGGGAGCCGCGCGCACGCGTGCTTCAATCTCCGAAGGTCCCGGCCCGAAGCGAGCGACCCGCAGCGTCACCGTGGCCCGGCCACCTTCGTCGCGCCGCTGCGCGGAGACCACCGCAACGTTGCCCTGGGAGCGGCCCAGCGCCGTCCAGCGCACGGAGGGCGGCACGGTCGTGTCCTCGGAGGGCGGCGCGTCGGTGAAGAAGTGCACGCGCTTGCCGGGGCCCGCCAGCTCCTGCGCCCACAGGAGTGATGCCGTGACGTCATGGTCCGGACCGCGCGCCTCGAAGGACTCCAGCGCGCCCAGGGCTCGCGACGCATCGGCCTCCGGCCCGGCGAGGACCTGGGGCGTCACGCCACTCGCGAGCACGGTGACGTGCGTCGCGCGTTCCGACTCCACGCGCTTCGCGGCTTCCGTTCGCACGTGCTCCAGCACCGTCTTGCCATCCGGAGTCCGCGCGGACATGGACAGGCTTCCATCCACGACGAGCACCAGGTGACGGCGGCGAGCGTTTTCACCCAGCCGCACGTCCGCGAGGTACAGCGCGGCGGCCAGCACGGCGAGCGCCTCGAGAAACAGTGACGCCTCGCGCGTGAAGCGCTCCCACCGGGGCCCGCCCTCCGCGCGAGGACGCGGCGTGCGCCACAGGAACAGCGCGCTCACCACCACCGGCTTCTGCCGGCGGCGCAG
Source organism: Corallococcus sp. AB045 (assembly GCF_003668895.1). Classification (NCBI taxonomy): domain Bacteria; kingdom Pseudomonadati; phylum Myxococcota; class Myxococcia; order Myxococcales; family Myxococcaceae; genus Corallococcus; species Corallococcus sp. AB045. The sequence goes on along the minus strand of NZ_RAWN01000192.1, from coordinate 672 downwards.
GAAGTACGCCGCGACCAGCGGCACCAGCGCGCCCAGAGCCAGCAGCCCCCAGGGAAGTCCGAAGCTCACGCCACGCTCCACACGCGAGTGCGCACGTCAGAGCGAAACGCCCCGCGCTCCACGCTGTTCATCCCCAGGCTCACGCCCCGCCTCCCGCCACGAACAACGCGCGCAGCGGTCCCGCCACCTGCGCCCGCAACCCTTCCGCCGCGTTCACGGTGAGCAGCGTTCCCCGCGCCCGCACCGCCGCGCTTCGCAGCGCACGCTGGTGCTCCGCGAAGCGGCGGGCGTAGGCGGCCAGCACACCGTCCGTCAGCAACTCCTCCAGCGCCACGCCGCTCTCCGCGTCCACCAGCCGCGCGCCCTCGCCGCCCGAGGGCTCCAGGTCCTCCGCGTCCAGCACCTGCACCAGGAACAGCGCCGACGCTCCTCGCGACAGCCGGGCGCACAGCGCCTCCAGGTCCGTCTCGAAGAGGAAGTCGCTCACCACCACCCGCAGGCCACACGGCCGCAACGGCGGCAGCCGCCCCAACGCCGACGCCAGATCATCCCGCGCCTCGAACTCCGCCCCTCGCAGCGCCGCGCGGCACGCCGGCCCCTGCACCCGCTCCGACCGCGCCCCGCTCCACAGCAGCGTCGGCGTCAGCCCCTGCCGCACGCCCACCTCCACCG
>NZ_RAWN01000013.1:0-80741 GCF_003668895.1 Corallococcus sp. AB045 | reverse complement strand
GAAGCGGCCTGCCGCCCTGGCCCCCGCGTCCGGACGGAGGGCAGCCGGGCGGCAGGCCGCTTCTGTCCGAAACCGGTCGGAAAACCGCACCCGGCCCCACTCCCCGGGCGGCCCGGGAATGCACACCGTGCGCGGCCAGATCGGTCTCGCGCGGGCGGCGGGCAAGGGAACAGGGGCAATACCGTGACGACGAACACGCTGCGCCTCCGGGTGGCGCGCATCACCCGTGAAGCGGAAGGCATCCAGTCCTACGAGCTGGTCTCCCAGGACGGAAGCCCCCTGCCCGAGTTCGAGGCCGGCGCCCACCTGGACGTGCAGGTGCCAGGCCTCAACGGCATGCGCCAGTACTCGCTCTGCAACGACCCGGGCGAGACGCACCGCTACGTCATCGCCGTGCAGCGCGACGCCAACGGCCGCGGCGGCTCCAAGGCGATGCACGAGAACGTCCACGAGGGCGACGTGCTCACCGTGAGCGAGCCCCTCAACGACTTCCCCCTCCTGTACGGGCGCAGCTACGTGCTCATCGCGGGCGGCATCGGCATCACACCGCTGCTGGCCATGGCGCGCCTGCTGGAGCGCACCGGCGCGGAGTGGGTGCTGCACTACTGCACGCGCGACGCGGACCGCACCGCCTTCCGGGAGCTCTTGTCCACGCCGTCCTTCGCGGGCCGCGTGCACATCCACCACGACGGGGGCGACCCCGCCAAGGGGCTGGACGTGCGGGCGCTGCTCACGACGCGCGGCCCGGGCACCCGGCTGTACTGCTGCGGCCCGGCGGGCCTGATGAAGGCCGTGCGCGAAGCGGCCACGCTGAACAAGTGGCCCTGGGAGAAGGTGCACTTCGAGGCCTTCACCGCGGAGGGCACGTCCGCCACCCACGCGACACCGGAGGAGGACTTCGAGGTGTCGCTCAAGAGCACCGGCCAGGTGCTGCGCGTGCCGGCCGGCAAGAGCGTGCTCAACGTGCTGCGCACCCACGGCGTGAAGGTGGAGAGCGACTGCGAGGCGGGCTCCTGCGGCACCTGCGTCACCCGCGTGTGCGAGGGCACTCCGGACCACCGTGACACGTTCTTCCAGCAAGAGCCCGCGGGAAATGCGCGGATGCTGGTCTGCGTGTCTCGCGCCCGGTCCAAGCGGCTGGTGCTGGATCTGTAGTGACACCCCCGGGCCCGACGTTTTGAAGCGCGCCTGTGCGCGGCGGGCCGCCTATGCTCGCGCCCCGCTCGTACACGAGAGAGGCTGATGAGCGACGGGACGTTGTTCTCCATGGACACTCCGCCCACCGAGGCCCGGTTCCAGAACCGGCTCTGGGTGGCGGATGCATTGGACCTCACGGGCGCGGCGCTCGTGGGTTGGGGGGCGGTGCGCGCGGCGGAGTGGGTATCCACGCCGGCGCTGCTGGGGTTCGCCATGGGAGTCGCCTGGGTGGTGCTGTCCTGCGTGGGTGGGCTGACGGGGCTCACCCCGGGCCGTCACGCCCTGGGCCTGAAGCTGGAGCGGGCGGAAGGACGGGTGCCCGGCCTGGGCGCGGGGCTGTTGCGCGCGCTCACCGCCCCGGTGGAGCTGCTGTTGCAGGTGGTGCTGCAACGCCGGCCGCTGGATGCGCAGCTGGGCGTGCACGCGGCCGTGATTCCGGGCGGCCTCCGGGGCTGGGCGCGGAGCCTGCCGCTGCCGCTCGTGGGGCTGGTGCTGCTGGCGGGCGCGGTGTGGAGCATCGTCACGCCCACGCGCCAGGAGATGCTCCAGTACCTGGACCGCACGCTGACCGGGTGGCACTGCTGCCACGGCACGCGCGAGACCACCTGGCAGTGCCGCGCGTCCCTGTCCCGCGCGGTGCGCAACGCGAACGGCGGCGACACGGAGGTCTCGGAGTTCCTGCGCAACGAGTGCCCCGTGGCCGCCACGCGGCTGAGGCCCTGAGGCGTCACGCGAGCCGGCGGGGGCCCGCGTTCAGCGCCTGATCAACGCGAAGGTGTCCTCGCCCTCGTCGCAGCTCACCCACACGGCCTTCTCCGGCACGGCGGGCGCCTTGTAGTTCACCTTGAAGTAGCGCTCTTCCACCCTGACCACGTGCGTCTTGTAGGGCTCCAGCCGCGCCATGCGCGCCTCCTTCCGTCCGGTCAGGACGATGGCGCAGTTGTGCCAGGTCCGGACGTCGGAGCTGATCACGTAGAGGGTGCTGTTGAAGCTGCTCCCCAGGATGCCGTCGATCTCCGCCTGTCCCAGGAGGCGTGAGCGCTCCACGGGCTTCTCCACGGGCTTCTCCGCGGGCTCGGGCGTCGCGACCTGGGTGGGCTCGGGCACGGACGCGGACGGGGGCAGAGCCGGCCCCGACGGGCGCACGGTCATCAGCAGGAAGCGCGGCTCCTTCGCCGCGTCCGCCTCCGCGTCCAGCCGCAGGTTCATGCGCTCGCGGTTCGGTTGGATGGACACCACGGTCGCCGTCCCCAGCACCGGACGCTTGCGGGTCCCCTTCTGGATGGGGCCCACCACCTTGAACACCGTGCCCGCGTTGATGCCCGAGGGCACCTTCGCGTTCACCACGCGCTGGCCGCCGCCGGTCTCGCCAATCTTCGCCACGGGCAGGCCCGCGGGCACCAGCTCAACCTGATGCTGCGCGGGCCGCTTCGGCCCGGGGACGGGCTTCGCCACCGGCTCGGGCTTCAGCTCCGGCTCCCCCGCGCCCGCCACCATGCCCGCGTCCACCGCCGCTTCAGTCGGGGGCTCCTCGGTCGGAGTCACCGCGGGAGGCGGCTCCTCCACCGTCGGGGGCGCGGCGGCCACCACCGGCTCGGACGGCGGAAGCGTCTGGGGTGCCACGGGCTGCTCGGCCGTGTTCGGGCGCAGCACGTAGGCGGTGATGCCCACGGAGGCGCCCACCAGCAGCAGCGCCGCCACGGCGATCCGCGCCACCGGCCTGCGGGGCTCGGGCTGCGCCGGCAGCTGTCCGGACGTGCCCGCCACCCCGGCGCCCTGGGGCGGCGCGGCTGGCAGGTGCACCGCCGTCGCACCCAGCGCGGCCGCGTCCACCTCGTCAGAGCTCCGCGCCACACCGCCGGACTCCTGCGTGGGTTTGGCCACGCCACCTGAGCCTGATGTGCTCGGCGCCACGCCGCCTGAACCCGAGGGATGGGACACGAACGTGCCCCCCGGCCCGAGCGCCGGCCCGTCCACGTCGATGCGCCCGGTGTTGGGCCTGCTCCCCGCGGGCTCCTCCGTGGCCTGGACGGCCGCCGCGTCCGGAGCCGGTCCGCTCCCGGAACCGCCATACAGCCCCGTGCCCGAGCCGCCCCGGGGCGCGGGCGACGGCGTGCGCCGCTCCCCGTGCACGTTGGACGTCAGCTTGCGCTGCTCGGCGAAGGCCTCCGGGCAGAGCGCGCGCACGAACTCGCCCACCTCCTCCGCTCCAATGGGACTCCCCGAGCGCAGCAGCTCCGCGTTGAGCGCCCGCGCGAACTCATCCGCCCGCGAGTACCGGTCCGTCGGCGACGGCGCCAGCGCGCGGCGCAGCACGGCTTCCAGCGACGGCTCCACGTCCGGACGGAAGTCCGTCAGCGGCGGCACCACCGGGTGAGACATCGCCGCCATCATCTCGCCCACGGTGCCGTGGGGAACCAGCCCACGGCCCGCCAGCATCTCCCACACCACCACCGCGCAGGAGTAGATGTCGCTGCGATGGTCCAGCGGCTCGGCGCGGACCTGCTCCGGGGACATGTAGCCCAGCTTCCCCATCACCGTGGACGGCAGCGTGTACTTGCTGCGCGCGGTGGACTTCGCGAGGCCGAAGTCGATGACCTTCACCTCGCCCTCGTACGACACCATCACGTTGTGCGGGGACACGTCGCGGTGGACGATGCCCAGGGGCTCGCCGTCCGTGCCCGTCTTGCGGTGCGCGTACCCCAGGCCCTCCGCCATGCGCTGGCCGATGTAGAGCGCCACCGGCGCCGGCACCGCCCGCCCCTGCACCCGGGCCTGCTCCAGCAGGTAGCCCAGGTCCACGCCCGCCACGTACTCCAGGGCCATGTAGTAGGTGCCGTCCGCCTCGCCCATGTCGTACACCTGGGCGATGGAGGAGTGCACCAGGTGCACCAGCACCTTGGCCTCGTGGTGGAACCGGTCCAGGAACTGCCGGTCCTTCACCAGCCCCGGCAGGATGGTCTTCACGATGCAGGGCTTTTCGAAGCCCGCCGCCCCGGACAGCTTCGCCAGGTACACCTCTCCCATGCCGCCCTGGCCCAGGAGGTGGACGAGCTCGTAGCGCCCGAAGAAACGGGGGGACTCTGTGGGTGCGGTGCTCATGGCTTCGGCTCCGGAGCGCAGCATGGACTCCCCCATGGAATCAAGCCGCGCACGTCGCGCCACCCCTCCATGCCAGCCTTCTGACACCCCTGGCGCGAAAAAGAGAAAGTCCCGGGGCCGACGGAATTCCCGAGCCTGTGTTCCGACGGACAACAGGTCTGTTGTGCACCCGCGCACGTCAGGGATGCACCTGGGGCCTGGAGACGATGCGAGTCGGCGCGGGGATGCGTTCCCTCATCGCAGCACGCCGCTTCCTTCCTCTGTGAGGGGAGCGGGCACCTCCCGGTCCTCCGCCGTGTGGGGGACCGCCCTCAGGAGGGGCGTCCTGCTTGGAAGGAGTCGCACCATGAGGCATTGGATATTCGTCGGGTTGCTGGCGCTGGCCGCGTGTGCGCCGGAGTCGTCCTCGCGCACCGCCGCACAGGGACAGGTGTGCCCGGGCGTCGTCGCCGGAGGCATGACGGTCCGCCAGGGGCTGGATGGAAACCTGCCCTCCCGGGTACAGGGGGACGGGCGCGAGTCGGTCATCATCCGCTTCCGCAAAGGAGACTCCACACAGGTGGCGAGCCTCTCCGCGTCGGGGGCCCACTTCGCGGCGAGCACCGGCGCGAAGGTGGAAGCCATCTACCGCAACATCCCCGCGGTGGCCGCGCGCGTGACGCCCGAGGAGCGCTCCGCCCTGGAGCGCAGCGCGCTGGTGGAGAGCGTGGAGACGGACCAGCTCTGGTCCGCCCAGGGCCTGACGCCCGGGCTGTTCGCGCCGCTGCCGCGCCAGGTGACGGCCGCCACCCCTGTTTCGTTGGACGAGTACACGGACGGCCTGCGCCTGGTGCAGGCCTCGGAGGTGTGGGACGCGGACCGGGACGGCGTGCTGGACGTGGGCGCGCCCACCGGCGAGGGCGTGCGGGTGTGCGTCATCGACAGCGGGCTGGACATGGACCACCCGGAGTTCAAGGGCGCGGTGGTGGGCAGCCACGACTTCCTGGACAAGGACGACGACGCCAACGACCGCGGCGCCCAGGGCCAGTGGGGCCAGGGCCACGGCACGCACGTGGCGGGCATCATCGCGGCGCGCATGGGCCAGGGCGGCGACACCGGCCCCCGGGGCATGCCGGGCGGCATGGTGGGCGTGGCGCCCAACGCCTCGCTGCTCATCGCCCGCGTGCTGGACCTGTCAGGACAGACGCAGATGAGCCTGGTCCTCTCCGCCATGGAGTGGTGCGAGTCCCAGGGCGCGCGCGTCGTGTCGCTGTCGCTGGGCGGAGGCACGGCCACCCGCAGCACGGTGGAGGCGTTCCGCGCGCTGCTGGACCACGGCTTGTTGGTGGTGGCGGCCGCGGGCAACCAGGGCGGCCCGGTGGTCTACCCCGCGTCCGACCCGTCCGTGCTGGCGGTGGGCGCGGTGGACGCGAACGAGCGGCGCGCGAGCTTCTCCAACACGGGCGGAGAGCTGTCGCTGGTGGCGCCCGGCGTGGACGTGCTGTCCACCTTCCCCCGGGGGCTGGGCGCCTTCGCGCAGATGTCCCTGAACGACACGTCTCCCATCTCGCGCTCGCTCCTGTACTCGCCCACGGGTGACACCGCGGGGCGGCTGGTGGACTGCGGCCTGGGGGACTCCCTGTCCTCGTGCCTGGACGCCACCTGCGACGGCTTCGTCGCCTACGTGCGGCCGGGCGCGGTGCCCGTGTCCCAGGCCATGTCCAACGTGATGATGCAGGGCGCGAGCGCCGTCGTCTTCGGCGCCGACGATGCCCCCGCGGGCGGCGCGGTGGACATCCTCTCCCTGCCCCGCATCGGCCACTGGGCCCCCGCCGTCAGCGTCAACCAGGCCGCCAGCACCATGCTGCGCGAGCGGCTGGGCGCCGACGCGCGGCTGTCCCTCGTGCCCGTGGACTACACGCACGTCTCCGGCACCTCCATGGCCGCACCCTACGTGAGCGGCGTGGCCGCGCTGCTCTGGAGCGCCCGTCCGGAGCTCACGCCGCAGCAGGTGCGCGACGTGCTCGAGTCCTCCGCGAAGGACCTGGGCACCGCGGGCCGGGACCCCGTGTTCGGCCACGGCCTGGTGCGCGCGCGGGACGCTTTGCAACGGCTGCCGTGACGCGCACTCGCTTCTCAATTCATGGGAAGCGTAAGGAGCGCATCACGGACGCGGAGCGTGGCTGTTGGAGTACGAAAAATGCTCCGCGTGATGAAATCGAGAATGAGCTTCTGCGTGGAATGAAAGCGCGCCGGGATTGTACGTGGCGCGCGCCAATGGCCGCCGGACAGGCGGCCAACCCGGCGCGAAAAACATCTCATTCTTGAATTGAGGATATCCATGTTGCGAATTGCTGTTGCCGCCCTCGTTGTTGCCGCCACGGGTTGCGCTTCTTCGAGCGGCGCGGCGGCCGCGGGTCGCGCGGGCAACGCCACGGTCACGGGCAGCGTCGCGTACCCCGCGAGCGGCCTGCAGGGTGATCCGTGCACGTCGGTCGGGGTGAAGGTGACGGAGGGCGACGCCGTGGCCCTGGGCCGGGGCGAGGTGAAGCAGAGCCGCAACAACCGCTGCAGCTACAACGTCAGCGCGCTGCCGGAGGACAAGGAGCTGAACGTGGAGCTGGTGCTGGACGCGGGCCTCAAGTGCGCCAACGGCGCGGCGCCCACGGTCACCCCGGGCCCCACGAAGATGAAGATCGCCAAGTTCGCGGCGCCGGTGGTGAGCTTCAAGCTGGCCTGCGAGTAGCGCTCCCGAAGTCCTGTTGAAGTGCTTCACGCCGTGAAGGCCGGGGTGCACCCGAGTGGGTCCCCGGCCTTCGTGCGTGGACGGCCGCATGCCCGGCGGGGGGACAGGAACCATTGATTGCTGAACACAAGGGCGCGAAGCTGCCCCGGCCCATGACTGGTTTCCGTCCTTGTACCGCCGTGCTCGCCCTGGCCCTGCTGGGGGCGGGTTGCGAATCCGAAGTGCCCTTTCCAACCGAAGACGAGCTGGACCAGCTGAGCGCCCTGCACACGCAGAGCGTGAAGCCGGAGGTGGACCCCACCAACAAGTGGGCAGACAACGCGGACGCGGCGGTGCTGGGCCAGCGGCTGTTCGAGGACCCGGGGCTTTCGCGCTGCGGGACGGTGTCCTGCAAGAGCTGCCACACGGGTGAGTCCTACACGGTGGAGACGGCGACGGCGGAGGGCTGCGGAGGCCACCAGTCCGAGCGCAACCCGCCCAGCCTGCTGAACGTGGGCTACAGCCGCTGGTTCATGTGGGACGGGCGGGCGGACCGGCTCTGGTCGCAGGCGGTGCTGCCGCTGACGAACCCCATCGAGATGAACTCGGATGCGACGGTGGTGCGCACGCGGCTGTCCGCGGAGCCCACGTACACGGCGGCGTACACGCAGCTGTTCGGCAAGGCGCCCGCGGACGAGTCGGACCCGGACCGGCTGATGGCGAACGTGGGCAAGGTGCTGGCGGCGTACCAGCGCACGCTCAACCGCACCGACGCGCCCTTCGACGCGGACGTGCGGCGCTTCCTCCAGGCGGTGGAGGCGGGCACGCAGGAAAAGGACCCGGCGTACCTGGGCCTGAAGACGTTCATGCGCAAGGGCCAGTGCGTGGTGTGCCACAAGGGCCGCTCGCTGTCGGACGACAAGTTCCACAACCTGGGGCTGAAGGACACGGGCGCGGGGCGGCGCGGGCAGGCGGACGCGGTGGACGCGCTGGTGTCCTGGCCGTTCAACGCCGCGGGCCCCTACAGCGACGCGCCGTCGGGCATCGACGCGGCGCGGCTGCCCACGCTGAAGGCGCAGGCGCAGACGAAGCCCACGGAGGTGGAGGGCGCGTTCCGCACGCCCACGCTGCGCAACGTGGCGCTGAGCGCGCCGTACATGCACACCGGCGCGGTGAAGACGCTGGAGGACGTGGTCGACTTCTACAACGAGGGCGGCGACCCGGACGGCACCTTCGTCGGCGTGCGCACGGAGACCATCGTCAAGCTGGACCTGAGCAGCGAGGAGAAGCAGGCGCTGGTGACGCTGCTCAAGTCCATGACGGGCGCGGCGAAGTAGGCCTTTAGCGCACCAGGTGGAAGGACGTCTGACGCTGCAAGGCCCAGTGCACGGCGCCCTGCGAGTCCACGACGACGTCCTCCTCCTGGGCGGAGCGCACGGGCTGCTGGTTCCACTCCGGCACGGGGCTGGTGGCCTGCAGCTCGATGGAGAACCAGGAGTCGGGCATCACCTTGTGCTCGCCGTTGCCGGGCACGCCCTCCTGGCGGTCCCACATGCCAATCATGGGGCCGGCGCCGTGGCCGTGCAGGCCAATGGGGTGTGAGTACACGCTGCCGCTGATGCCCTCCGACTTCATGCGCGCGAGCGAGGCGCGCAGGACCTCGTTGCCGGTGCGGCCCGGCTTGATTTCCCCGGTGACGATGTCCTGGAGCCGGTTGGACGCCTTGAGCGCGGCCTTGAGTCCTTCGGGGGCGTCCGTCTCTCCGTCGCGCAGCACGTAGCCCATGTGCTGGGTGTCGGTGTTGAGGCGGAGCGCGGTGACGCCGAAGTCGCAGTGGAGCACGTCGCCGCGCTGGATGACGGGGTTGTCACCCAGCTGTTCGTCGGTGCTGCCCTGGCGCTGCACGTCCACGTCCGGCTGGAACCAGGTGTCCAGGCCTTCGTCGGCCAGCCGCTGGCGCATCCACCACTCCACGTCCTGGGTGGTGGTGGTGCCGGGGGTGATGACGGCATTGGAGAAGGCGGTCTGGATGAGGCTCCAGGCGTACTTCTGGAGGTCGGCGTAGAAGCGGACCTCGTCGGCGCTGCGCCAGCCGAGCACGTCCAGGGGCAGGCCGCCGGCGGGCTTGAGGCGCTTCACCCAGGTGGGGCCCAGAGCCTGGGCCATGCCTTCGTATTCGCCGTGGGTGAGGCCGTCCGCGAAGGCGATGGCGGGGGACACGTCGATGGCGATGGAGTCCGGCTTGCGCTCCTCCACGACCTGCTTGAGGAGCAGCCACTGTTCGGGGCCCAGGAGCTCCGCGGCGCGCTGCGAGCCGCCACGGTCCACCATCATGGGAGCGCGGCGGGCTTCATAGAGGCCGCCCTGGGTGCTGCCGCCCAGCGCCAGCCGCTCCACGCCCTTGTCCGCGCCGCGGTCGAAGAAGACGTAGATGGTGCGGCGACGGGCGGAGAAGGTGGTGGGGGCGACGAGCGCCTTGAAGACGGGGTCCTCGTTGTACTCGCGCATGGGGACGACCCACATGCGCACGCCGTACTTGCGCATGAGCTGGGGCACCCCGGTCTCCAGCCGTTCCTTGAGCCACGCCTGCTGGCGGGCGGCCTGTTCACGCAGCGTGCCGAAGGGGCGCACCGGCGCGGCGGGAGCGGCCGGAGCGGCGACAGGAGCAGCGGGCGCGGCGGCGGCCGGGGCCTCGGGCTTCGAGGGGGCGGCGGGCACGGTGGCGCAGGCGGAGGAACAGACGAGCGGGATGACGAGCAGGTGTTTCCAGGAGCGCATGGGCGCGCAGTCTGTCACGCGCCCTGGAGCACCGCGCGGAGCAAAAGGCCCTCAGGAACCGCCGTTGTCAGTCATTCAAGGAAAAGCCAGACACACTGTCCTGGCTTCACTTCGAATCCGTGGAGCCTGGGGGCGTGGCGCGGGGGCTGACCTTGCGCAGCTCGTGGAAGTGCTCGCGGACGAACCGCGCGGCGTTGAGCAGGGCATCCACGGGACCGACGCCCACCATGCTGACGGTGATGGGCACCGCGTGGCCGATGATCAGCGGGCAATACCAGTCCCCGTTGGCATCCTGGGGGATGGGCGCGGGCCGGCCCAGGGTGACGCGGGAGACGTGCTTGCGGCCATGGTCATCCTCGAAGGACCAGTAGTCGTCGGCCACGGGGTCGCTGATGGACGCGTGGTGCGGAGGGCCAGGGTTCATGAATGGCTCCTTACCCTTCATCCGGCGGGCAGGCGGTGGAATGGGAAACGCATGCGTTGATGCGCGAGCACATGCCCTTGCATGCCGCCTTCGAGCCCTGGACGACGGACCAGCAGAGCTGCCGCTGCCAGGTCTCGGCGAGGCCCCGGCAGTATGACTCCAGGGCCGCGCCTCCCGCATCACAGGCCCTGAAGCAGGAGTCCAGGTCGAAGGTTCCGGGAGTGGACGCAAGCGGTGGAGCGCAGCCTTCGGGGTTCAGCGCGCAGAAGCTTCCGGGTCCGCGCGCATGATCCGCTCGAAACTCGCTAGGAGGCGCGGAGGCGCATCCACCTCCGACAAGGAACATCACGAGCACCAAGACGCCTGTTGTGATGCCGGGTGTTCCACGGGACATGCAGCAGTATTCCCCCAGTCCAGTCCCCCCGTCTATCCGTGAACAAAACTACTCTCCCGGCGTGACCTGGGCCACGGCGGGAGCGGGGACGTATTCCTCGCTCGTGGCCAGGGTGCCCAGCTCGTTCACTCCGCCCACCACCAGCACCGTGCCCCTGCGCAGCCACAGCGCTCCGGCTTCGCCTCGCGGCTCATGCAGCGTGGGCGCCTGCGTCCAGAGGCCCTTCACCGGATCGAAGCGCTCCGCGGAGTCCAGCGTGCCTCGCGAGGAGTGCTCGCCGCCCACCACCAGCACCGCGCCCTCCGCGGTCAGCAGCGCGGCGTGGTGCTCGCGCGGCACCGCTGGGGCTTCCACGAGCTCCCAGGCGTTGCGCTCCGGCACGTACACCTCCGCCGTCCTCGCCGCCTGCGTCGTGGTGCCGCCCACCACCAGCACGCGCCCGTCCGGGAGCAGCGTCACGGTGTGCCCCAGCCGGTGCGTCCCCGCCGCGCCGCCCACCGCTCCCGCCTTCTCCCAGTGGCCCGTCACCGGGTCGTACAATTCCGACTGCAGGCCGCTCGCGAAGAGCACCTTGCCCGTGCGCAGCACCACCGCCGTCCCCGCGCCACCCCGCACGTACGCCGGCGCCTCCGCCAAGCTCCAGGTCCCCGTCACCGGGTCGAACAGCTCCGCCGAGCGCACCGGCCGCAGGTCCACATCCGTGCCCCCCGCCGCCAGCACGCGCCCGTCCGGCAACACCACCACCGCCGGGTCGTTGCGCGCCTCGCTCATGGACGCCGCCTGCGTCCACACGCCCGTGTCCGGCGCGTACAGCTCCGCGCTCGCCAGCGCGCCCACCGTCACGCCGTTGGAGCCGCCCACCACCAGCACGCGCCCATCCGAAAGCCGCACCGCCGCGTGGTTGCGCCGCGCCGTGCGCAGCGCCCCCGTGGACCTCCAGCGCCCCGTGTCCGGGTCGAAGACCTCGCTGCTACCCAGCGTGCGGCTGCCGTCATGCCCTCCCGCCGCCAGCACCCGCCCGTCGTCCAACGCGATGTAGGGCAACAGCCGCCTCGGCGTGGACAACACGCCCGGCACCGGCGCCTCCACGCCGCCCGCATCCGCTCGCGGCGCGGGCCCGCACGCGAACACCACTCCCAACCACAGCATCGTGACGCAAGATGTCGAAAACCGTCGCATGGCCCCACCGGGACGTCTGGTCGAGGGGTCCGTTTAACGCGCCGGTCTGACACCCAGGCCCTCGCAAGGCCCTGTGATTCCAGGGCCTTGCCCTGCCCTCCGGGTTGGAAATCCCGAACTCCCGGAGGCAGCGCCGGGCCTGTCCGCATCAGTGCCGCATGGGACCCACGGGGTCGTTCGCGGGCTCCGCTTCCAGGCCCTCGCTGTGGCGCGGCGGCAGGGCTCCGCCGTCGTCGTCCTCCTCCAGCGTGAGCTGCGAATGGTCCGCCGGCTTGAGCAGGACTTCATCCCCGCTCACGGCTTCCACGTCGCTGTACTCGACCAGGTAGTCGCGCCGGGGAATGGGCACCAGCCCCTGCTCCAGCTCGAAGTGCGTGTCGCCCACGCCGGCCACCCGGCCCAGCTGCTGTCCGTCGGCGGTGCGCACCGACATGCCCTCGCGAACCTCTCCCGCGTGAATCATCGCGTCGCTCCTCGCGCTCATGGGGTCCTCACCAAGAGTGGGGTCGCTCCCGCCGCCGTGCGCGAGGTGGCAGGCAGCCCGGTGGGCCCTCGGGCCGCCTTCTTCCACGCCTGTGTGCCTGCCCTGCGCGCGGCCCCGTCACGCGGTGCCTAACGTTGCCTCAAGGAGGCCCCCATGATGCTGGAACTGTCGAACGACGAATCGCGCGTGCTGAAGGACGCCGTGGATTCCTCGCTGCAAACGCTGCTGGATGAAATCGCCCAGGCGGATCAACGCGAGCTCAAGGAGGCGCTGCACCAGCGCTACGACCGGCTCGTCGCCCTCCAGCGCCGGCTGGAACCCGTGGTGGAGAGCGAACAGGTCTACGCCTGACAACCTCCCCGCCCAATTCCTCACATCCATCCCAGGGCCGGGTTGCGATTCACAATCCGCCTGTGTATGGTTTACGTGCAGTCCCGCAGAAACCCAACTGGCCAGGAATTTCCACGTGGGTCCGTGGCCGTCCTTCTGGACGGAGGCTTGGTTGGCCGTTGAATCCGGCATGACCACGAGCACCGCCGGCAAATCCAACACTGGAGTTGCCCATGAGCAGGTCTTCGAAGCAGTACCAACCCTCGCAGGCAGATCTCGATAACCGTTCGCGTCAGCTCAATTCCGAGGATGACGCGTACTGGCAGTCTCGTGGCGAAGAGGGTCGTCCCTCCGAAAAGGAAGCGGACACCCAGCAGCCTCAGACTCCCGAGCCCTCCGAGCCCGCGTTGAAGTAGCCATCTCCCATCCACAAGGCGACACGGCTTCGCGCATGCTAGCGAAGCCGTGTCGCGGCGTTCCAATCCCTCCCACTTCAACAGGTGCCATGGCGTGGAGCCATGACACCCGGGCCCTTTCATGCGCGTCCTTCAGGTCATCCATGGCTACCCCATGCGCTTCAACGCGGGCTCGGAGGTGTATACCCAGGCACTTTCACAAGGCCTGTCGAACCGGCACGAGGTCCAGGTCTTCACCCGCCGCGAGGACCCGTTCCTCCCGGACTACGAGCTGACGCAGGAGCGCGATCCGGACGACCCGCGCGTCCTGCTCCACCTGGTCAACCTGCCCAACAGCCGTGACCGCTACCGGCACGAGGGGGTGGATCAACGCTTCGCGGAGGTGCTGGACGGCTTCCGTCCCCACATCATCCACGTGGGCCATCTGAACCACCTGTCCACGTCCCTGCTGGAGGTGGGCGCGGCCCGTGGCATCCCCATCGTCTTCACGCTGCACGACTACTGGCTCATGTGTCCCCGTGGGCAGTTCATGCAGATGCATCCGGCTCCCGGGAACGAGCCCTGGTCCGCGTGTTCAGGCCAGGAGGACCGGAAGTGCGCGGAGCGCTGCTACGCGCGCTACTTCTCTGGTGCCCCCGAAACACGGGAGCAGGACGTCGCGCACTGGAGTCAGTGGGTGCACGACCGGATGGAGCATGTGCGCCGGATGATGGAGCACGTGGACCTCTTCATCGCGCCCTCGCGATACCTGCTGGAGCGGTTCCAGCGGGACTTCGGGCTGCCCGCCAACAAGTCGGTGTATCTGGATTACGGCTTCGACCTGGAGCGCCTGCGCCACCGGCAGCGAACGCCCGAGCCCGACGTCGTCTTCGGCTACATCGGCACCCACATCCCGGCCAAGGGCATCCATCACCTCATCCAGGCCTTCGGTCAGGTGCGCGGCAAGGCGCGGCTGAAGGTCTGGGGACGGCCTCGCGGCGAACACACGGAGACGCTCAAGGCCCTGGCTTGCGCCCTCCCGGGAGATGCCAGCACGCGCGTGGAGTGGCTGCCCGAGTACCGCAACACGGACATCGTGCGGGATGTCTTCAACCACGTGGACGCCATCGTCGTGCCCTCCATCTGGGTGGAGAACTCCCCTCTGGTCATCCACGAGGCGCTCCAGGCGCGGGTGCCTGTCATCACCGCGGATGAGGGAGGAATGCGCGAGTACGTCCGCGATGGAGAGAATGGCCTGCTCTTCACCCACCGCGACCCCGGGTCGCTTGCCCGGGCTATGCAACAGCTCGTGGATGCCCCAGACCTGGCGGTGCGCCTGGGCAGTCGTGGGCACCTCTGGGGCGAAGGCGGCGACGTGCAAGGAATGCAGGCCCACGTGGAGGCCGTGGAAGCGCTCTACGCACGCGCCATCCGGGAGCACCGTGCCCGTCATGCCCCCACCCGGCCCGGCCCCTGGCGCATCACCTTCGACACCAACCCTGACGACTGCAACCTGCACTGCATCATGTGCGAGGACCACTCGCCCCACAGCGACACCCAGCGGCTCCGCAGGGAAACGGGCCAGCCGAAGCGGCGCATGCCCCTGGAGCTGCTGCGAAGGGTCATGGAGGACAGCGACGGCACGCCCCTGCGGGAGGT
Source organism: Corallococcus sp. AB045 (assembly GCF_003668895.1). NCBI lineage: Bacteria > Pseudomonadati > Myxococcota > Myxococcia > Myxococcales > Myxococcaceae > Corallococcus > Corallococcus sp. AB045. The sequence goes on along the minus strand of NZ_RAWN01000013.1, from coordinate 66,095 downwards.
GATTCCGTCCACCATGGGCGAGCCGCTGCTCTATCCCCACTTCGACGACATCATCGACCTGTGCATGGCGCACGGGGTGTGGCTGAACCTCACCACCAACGGGACGTTTCCCAGGCGCGGAGCCCGCGCGTGGGCACGCCGGCTGGTCCCCATCACCTCCGACGTGAAGGTGTCGTGGAATGGGGCCACGAAGCAGACCCATGAAGCGGTGATGCCAGGGACGCGTTGGGAGCAGGTCCTGGAGAACCTCCGCCAGTTCGTGGCCGAGCGGGATGCGCATGCCCGCGAGGGCGGCCATCGCTGCCGGGTCACGCTCCAGCTCACCTTCCTGGAGTCGAACGTGGGGGAGCTGGCGGACATCGTGCGGCTCGCGGCGGACCTGGGCGTGGACCGGGTGAAAGGGCATCACCTCTGGGCCCACTTCGCCGCCATCCAGCCCCTGTCCATGAGGCGCGACGCATCCGCCATCCAGCGCTGGAACGAGGCCGCCCGGCAAGCCCATGCTGTCGCGGAGGAGTGCCGCCGGCCGGATGGGAGCAAGGTGCTGCTGGAGAACATCCATCCCCTGGGAGCGGAGGCCGTCACGGATCTCGCGCCCGGGGCGCGCTGTCCCTTCCTGGGGAAGGAGGCCTGGGTGAGCGCCGTGGGCCGCTTCGACCCCTGCTGCGCTCCCGACAAGGAACGCAGGACACTCGGGAACATGGGCAACCTGAACGAGGTGGGCATCCAGGAGGTGTGGACAGGCCCGACCTATCAACGGCTGCTGACCACGTATCAGGACCATCCCCTGTGCCGTGGCTGCAACATGCGCCAGCCGGTGAAGGAGTCCGCTTGAACCCCTGGTCGCATCCGCGAGTCGCGCCGGACAGGACCCATCATCTCCTGGACGGCAAGCCGCTCTATGCCGCGCGCTTCACCGAGGTCCTCTCCTTTCACGAACCGGGGCTCGCGGCCGTCAGGGACGCCTCGGGGGCATTCCACATTGACTTGAGGGGGAACGCGCTGTCTTCCCGCCGCTTCATCCGGACGTTTGGATTCTATGAAGGGCTCGCGGCCGTCGTGGATGCGGAGGGTGCGTTCCACCTGCGCGTGGATGGACAGGAGCTCACGTCAGGGCGCCACGCATGGTGCGGCAACTTCCAGGACGGGCGATGTCCGGTCCGGGCGAAGGACGGCCGGTACTTCCACATCCATGGCCAGGGGGAGCCGGTCTACGACGAGCGGTACGCCTACGCGGGGGACTTCCGGGACGGCTACGCGGTGGTGCAGGAGGCCTCGGGCCTCCACCTGCACATCGACAAGCAGGGGCACCCGCTGAACGCACGCCGGTTCCTGGACCTGGATGTCTTCCACAAGGGCTTCGCGCGTGCGCGGGACGCAGGCGGCTGGCATCACGTCGACGCCGCGGGAGACGCGCTCTACACCCGGCGCTTCGCCTTCGTGGAGCCCTTCTACAACGGGCAGGCCCGTGTGGAGACGTTGGGCGGCGCGCTCCAGGTCATCGACGAGCAGGGCGTCACCGTGCGCGAGTTGCGTGCACGCCTTCCGGAGCCGGCATGAGGCGCTCGCCTCTCGCGCAAGAAGAAGTCCTCTCGCCGGACTCGGTCATCGCCTTCGCCCGGGACCAGCTCGCTCCGCTTCTCTCCCGCGCGTTTCCAGGTCGATTCTTCCTGGCCGGGGGAGCGTTCAAGACACTGCTCCATGGTCGATCCCCTCATGACCTGGATCTCTGGCCAGCGACCCTCCAGGACCGGCAGGCGCTCCTGCTGCACCTGGAAACACTCGGAGCCGTGCTGCTGGATGACAACCATCCCTTCCAGACGACCTTCCATCTCTCGGGACGGCGGCTCGAAGTGGCCTACGACTGCACGCCAGCGACACTGGAAGAGCGCCTCTCCCGATTCGACCTGGGCCTCTCCGCCATCGGCGTGGAATACGCGGGAGGCCATTGGCGGGGGCACGTACATCCCCTGGCTGCAGAATCCGTCCAGCGCCGCGAGGTGCTGCTGCTGCGCCCGCTGGCCAACTGGAAGTACCTGCTTGCCACCCTGGAGCGGTTGCGTCGCTATGGCGATGAGCTGGGGTATCGCGTCCCGGTCCAGGAGGAGCAATACCTCTGGGACTTGTTCGCGCTACAGCCTCGCGAGTCCCAGGAGGCCCTGATGACACGCCATGCGCGTGTCGCGCGCGAGGGCGGGAGCGTCCTGGCGGATGCCCGGCTGCGGCTCCGCCCCTGACTCACACCGCGAGCCCCGTCCTCGCGTCGAACCGGCGCAGGTAGCGCGCGTCGTGGCGCAGCCACACCGTGTCTCCGCTCGCGGCGCGGAAGTCCCCGGGCGCCCGCGCCACCAGGCGCTCGCCGCCCGTCTCCACCGTCACCCAGACCTCCGCGCCCATGGGCTCCACCAGGTACACGCGCCCCTCGCGCGCGTCCTCCGGCCTGGCGCCCTGCCCCACCTGGAGGTGCTCCGGCCTCAGCCCCAGCACCGCGTCACCTTCGGACAGGCCCAGCGTTTCCGGCTTCACCAGATTGATGCGCGGCGAGCCGAAGAAGCCCGCCACGAAGAGGTTCGCCGGCGCGTCGTACAGCTCGCGCGGCGGGGCCACCTGCTGCACCTCGCCCTGGCTCATCACCACCACGCGGTCCGACAGCGTCATCGCCTCCGCCTGGTCGTGCGTGACGTAGATGAACGTGGCCTTCAGCTGTTCGTGCAGCTTCTTGATTTCGCCGCGCATCTGCGTGCGCAGCGCCGCGTCCAGGTTGGACAGGGGCTCGTCGAAGAGGAACACCTTGGGCCTGCGCACCAGCGCGCGCCCCAGCGCCACGCGCTGCCGCTGCCCACCCGACAGCTCCTTGGGCCGGCGCGCCAGCAGCGCCTCCAGCCCCAGCACGCCGGACACCTCGCGCACGCGCGCGTCGACGTCCTTCGCTCCCATCCCCGCCACCTTCAGCGGGAACGCCAGGTTCCCCGCCACGTCCAGGTGCGGATAGAGCGCGTAGCTCTGGAACACCATCGCGATGTCGCGCTCGCGTGGCGACAGGTCGTTCACCAATTGCCCGTCGATGCGAAGCTCGCCGCCGGACAGCTCCTCCAGCCCGGCGATGAGGTTCAACGTCGTGGACTTGCCGCAGCCGGACGGGCCCACCAGCGACACGAACTCGCCGTCCGCGATGTCCAGCGTCACGCCCTTCACCGCCGCCACGCCACCCCGGTACACCTTGCGCACGTCCTGCAGGGACACCGTCGCCAAGGCTCCGCTCCTCCACTCAGGGCCACGCCCCTTGGAAAAGCCCCAGCATCGCCGCTCGCGTCCGCCCGCGAAGCCCCGTCCCCACGTGCCCCGTCACATCCCCTACAGTTCTCCGGACCGGGCAACACGAATGGCCCTTCGATAAATGCCGGCCGAAGGCCGGGCAATGACGACGATGACGACGACCGAAGATGGACCCGACTGGGATCCAATCCGAGCACTCGCGCGGCAGGTGCTCCGCGATGGAGCGCCGCTGGTGCTGACCGATGACGTGCGCGACCTGCTGCGGCGCACGGCGCGAGAAGTGGCCCTGAGCGACGCCGACGTGAGCACCGACGCTCGCGCGCTCGCGGTGCTGCGCGAGTGCTCGCGGCGCATCACCGAAGGCTCGAACAGGCTGGGGGACGCGCTCCACCGGATGTACCGCCACCGCGAGGCAGGCGACTACGACAGCGCGCGGCAGGAGATGCGCGAGGTCCTGTCCGTCGAAGTGGTGCCCCTCTACCGCGAGATTGCCCAGGGCCAACTGGCCGCCATGGCCGGCAAGCCGTGACCCGGGGCGCCCCGTCACCGCCCCTACGTGTCGGGTTTTCCAGGGCGGGCGGTTTGTTACAGGTTCAACAGTTCTCTACACTGTGCCGGCACGCAGCACCGGAGCCCGCCCCCATGCCCTTCACCTTCCGTGGCCAGAACCTGACCGCCATCCTGGGCGACCCGCTCAACGCGGCCAACAGCCTGTACGGCATCATGAGCGCGGCGGAGCCGCAGTTCATGGAGGACCTGCGGCAGCACTGGAAGAAGCACATCCGCGAGACGCCCGGTGTGAACGGCACCGCGTGGCGGCCCGCGCTGAAGGCCTTCTCCGCCATCGAGGGCTACTGGGGCAACACGTACAGCGACCACCGCATCGCGAAGGTGCTCTACGGGCCGGCGCACTCGGTGGCCACGCAGGCGGTGACGGGCGTGGGGTCTTCCGCGCAGTTCCTGCGCGACTTCGAGGCCGCGCGCGACGAGGCCTTCTACGTCTTCTTCCAGGGCGCGTCCGTGAACCAGTTGGCGGGCGTGTCCTTCCGGGCCACGTACTACCACAAGGACGTGTCGTCGCTGTTCGAGCAGCGCCCGCACAGCAAGCTCAAGACCATCGTGTCCCGCCGGGTCATCGAGACGGCGCAGATCATGCTGCGCATCCTCTACGGCAACATGAACATGGGCTGGGGCAGCCTCTACAGCACGCGCACCCTGTCCACCACGCTGCTGCTGGCGCAGATGCACAACTCCGCGCTCGGCCACTACCGGTCCCTCAACACGGGGCGGCAGCATTGCTACAACCAGAGCGGGGTCGCGTTCACGCTGCTGACGTTCGCGTACGTCGTCGCGCAGGCGTGGGTGGACAAGGGCTACGAGTACAACGAGCAGCGCTGGTACTTCTTCTGGAAGCTGCTGGGCTCGCTGCTGGGCGTGGACACGCGCCTCATCGCGGACGACCACGCGGAGGCCGCCACGCTGTGGGACCTCTTCTTCTCACAAGGGGAGTGCTTCGGCGGCATGCCCGCGCCCTACCCCACGACGCTGGACGCCAACCGCATCGACGACGACCTGTGGAATGGCTACGACGTGCAGCCGGAGGCGAACCTGATCCAGTGGGTCCCCGCCTTCATCGTCACCCAACTGCGCAACAGCCTGCGCTGGGGCAAGTACCTCATCGGCCGCTGACTTCAGCGCTCCACCGTCACGCCCTTCCAGAAGGCCACATAGCCCTGGATGTTGGACGCGGCCGGCTTGGGCTCCGGATAGAACCAGGCCGCGTCGGCGTTCGTCTTCCCGTCCACCTCCACGGAGTAGTAGCTGGCCTCGCCCTTCCAGGGGCAGGTGGTGTGCGTGGCGCTGGGCTTGAAGTGCTCGCGCGCCAGACTGTCGGGCGGGAAGTAGACGTTGCCCTCCACGGTCTCGTAGGTGTCGCTCTTCGCGAGCACGACGCCGTTCCATTTCGCGACTGGCATGGGAAACCCTCCTGGGGACTTCGCTAACGGCGCATCAGCCGACTTGCGCGGCCTGGTTGGACGCGTGCTGCGTGAGGAAGGGGGCGAGCTCCGCGTTGACGAGCGCCGGCTCCTCCACGGAGGACGAATGGCCTCCGCGCGACAGGCGCACCAGATGGGAGCCGGGAATGAGCGAGTGGATGCGCTCCGATTTGGCGGGCACCGTCGCGCGGTCCTCTTCCCCCACGATGACGAGCGTGGGCGTGCGGATGCGCGGCAGCTCCTCCGTGATGGGCTTGCGTTGGATGACGCCGTTGACGGCGCGGTAGATGTCACGGCGGTTGCCCGTCAGGCGCGTTCGCCACAGCGCCCGCTCCTCCACGCGGCCCGGGTCGGTGAGGAACGACGCGCCGAACATGATGCGCATCACCGGCGTGGCGACGGGGCCCAGGCCCACGTAGCGGGCGATGAGGTTCAGCGCGGTGTAGCGCGGCACGTTGACGATGGGCTCGGGGTCCGCGGACGTCTCCAGGAGCACCAGCGAGCGCAGCAGGTCCGGCCGTCGCGCCGCGAGCCGCATGCCCACGAAGCCGCCCATGGACAGGCCCACGAAGTGGACGGGCGCCACGCCCAGGGACTCGATGAGCGCCACCGCGTCCGCGTACACCGTCTCCACGTCGATGGCGGACTCGGGCGGCACGTCGCTCTGGCCCTGCCCCCGGTGGTCGTACGAAATGCAGCGGAAGCGGCCGCGCAGGGCCTCCACCTGCGGGTCGAACAGCCGGGTGCTCCAGAGGAGCCCGTGGCTGAAGAGGACCACGTCTCCAGAACCCCCCGTGTCCTCGTAGTACAGCCGGGTTCCATTCACGGACCGCATGGGCATGGGCACGGCCTCCCTTGGCTTGGAGGGAGACCCTAATCCAGGGCTCGCCAGGACCGCAGCCCTCCCTGGGAGGTCATTGTCCACTGGACGAGGCGGTCTTGCGCGGAGCGCCGCTTGTGCGGCCTGTCGCTTGGGAGGAGCATGGGCGGCACCTTCCGGATGCGCTCCTCTCGCCCTGTCCTTGTCGCCCTCGCGGTGGTGGTCCTCGCGGCGGGCCTGTTCTTCTTCCTGCGCCCTTCGTCCGCGCCCACGCCTGCGGTGTCTCCGCCGGTGGCCCAGGCTCCGGCAGCGCCCGTGGACGCGGGCAGTGTGGCCGCGGCCGTGCTGGTGAAGACGGTGGAGGCGCCGCCCGCGAAGCCGAATCATTTCGTGGGCTCGCAGGTGTGCGCGGACTGCCACGAGGAGCAGCACACGGGCTGGAAGCACGACTGGCACTCCCGGGCGCTGTCGCCGGCGACGAAGCCGTACGTGGTGGGCACGTTCGCGGCGGGCACGCACTTCAAGGGCGAGTCCAGCGAGGCGTGGATGCGCCGCGACGGGAGCCAGTACCTGATGCGCACCAAGGGCGCGGACGGGAACCTGGGCGAGTGGCCGGTGCAGTGGGTGGTGGGCGGCAAGCGGATGCAGGACCCCATCACGCTGTTGCCGGACGGCCGCTGGCAGGTGATGCCGGTGTACTTCCACGTGACGGGCAAGGGCGAGTGGGTGGACTACTCGGAGAAGAAGCAGGGGGCGCTATCGCCGGACCACCCGTTCTTCTGGACGAACTTCCGCCGCAGCGCGCAGCACGCGTGCCTGGACTGCCACGTGACGGGGCTGGACGCGCGCTATGACCGGGCGAGCCACCAGTGGGAGACGAAGTTCGCGGACGCGGGCGTCGCGTGTGAGTCCTGCCACGGGCCCGGCGGGCGGCACGCGGAGTCGCAGGTGCCGGAGGACATCATCCAGCCGGCAAAGCTGTCGAAGGAGGAGGGCTTCGCGGTGTGCGCGCAGTGCCACGGGCCGCGCCGCACGCTGTTCCCCATGCTGGACGCGAAGCACCACTTCCTGCCCGGCCAGCGCTACGACGCGAGCTATCAGCCCATGGTGTTGCTGGTGGGCAACGACCGCTCCGGGGACTTCTTCGCGGACGGGCGGCCCAGCACCTCCAGCTTCGAGTACCAGGCGCTCATCCAGTCGAAGTGCCACCTGAAGGGCGGGGCCACGTGCCTGACGTGCCACACGGCGCCGCACGACGCGAACGCGCCCAACGAGGTGCGCAAGCAGAAGCCGGTGGCGGCGCGCACGTCGGTGAACGCGTCCACGTGCCAGGGCTGTCATCAGGAGGTGGTGGCGCAGGGAGAGCAGCACACGCACCACAAGGCAGCGGCGGCGCAAGACTGCCTGTCGTGTCACATGCCGCCGGTGGTGTCGGGCGTGTTGGACCACTTCGCGGACCACGCGCTGGACGTGCCGGTGCCGCAGAACACGGCGCGCCACGACGTGCCCAACGCGTGCAACACCTGTCACGCGAAGCAGACGCCGGACGCGATGCAGGCGTCGCTGGTGAAGTGGTGGCCGAAGGCGGAGGCGCGGCAGCAGCGGAGGCTGCGGCTGGCGGACGCGTTCGACGAGAAGACGGCGGCGGGAAGCCGTGGGGCACTGGAGGCGGTGCTGGCGGACACGGCAGAGGCGGGCACGCTGCGGGGCGCGGCGGCGAAGTTCCTGGCGCGCCGGTTCAAGCACGACGCGGTGCCGGCGCTGCGGGCGGCGTTGAAGGGGACGACGGACAGCACGCTGCGCTCGGACATCATCGACGGCTTGGGCGCGGCGAACGCACGCGAGGCGACGGAGGACCTGGCGGCGCTGCTCAAGGACGGCTCGCTGTGGGTGCGGCAGGGCGCGGCGTTGACGCTCGCGGCGTTCGGGGACGCGAGGGGGATGCCGGCGTTGCAGGCGCTGGCGACGGAGCCGGAGACGCGTGGGCTGGTGCAGCCGCACGTGATGCTGGGGCAACTGGCCATGCGCCGCAGGGACGTGACCACGGCGACGCGTGAGTTCGAACAGGCGCTGGACCTGCAGCCCTACAACGCGGACGTGCTGGTGCGGCTGGCGGACCTCTACGTGGTGCAGGGCAACGCGGCGAAGGGCCGCGAGCGGCTGGAGGAAGCGCTCCGGTTCGATCCGCAGAACAAGTCCGCGAAGCAGCGGCTGGGCATGTTGCCGGCGCAGTGAGGATGCGCGGCGTGAGCGTGGCGCGGCGCGCGTTTCCGGCGGCGTTGCTCCTGGCGGGCTGCCTGCGGTCCACGCCCACGCGTGATTCGTGGACGAATGACGCGTCCATCAAGTTCCCACAGTTCTTCGAGCAGCCTGCCGTGGAAGCGGGCGCGGATGGACGCACGGTCGAACTGAGCGGCACCATCCTGCATGCGCTCGACGCAGCCGCCGCCGACTTCCTGGGCCCACAAGATGCCAACACCCCGTGCGTCGACCGGCGCGAGTCACACCGGTACAGGGTCATTCAGCGGCAGGGCATCCTCTTCATCCGAATCGATGAGGATCCGCAGGCCTGCGGGCTGACCGTTCCCGCGCTGCATTCGGGCGCGCAGTACGCGGTCGGGAGCGATGGCCGGAGCCTCCGCCGCCTTCGGGATGGCGAGCCGGATGAATCGATGGAGCCCACGGATGCAGGGCACGGCATCCTGGTTCCCACGTCGGAGGTCGGCCGGTCCTTCGATCCACCCGATGGCTCCGTGCCCCTACCGTTCATCCAGACTCCCGGCTTGGATACGGGAACTGGAGTGCGCCATGGCCCATGACCTGCACCAACTCCTGGAGGAGGTCACGGACGAGGCGTCCTTCCTACGCTTCGTCCAGGCGCTGAGCGAGGACTTCGAAGAGGACCGCGCGGAGGCTGCCCGCCGGCATCCTGCTCCGCACGCTCCGAGCCCCCTCGGCTGGGAGAACGGCACCATCGGGGCGTTCCTCGAACGAGGCGCTTCCTGGGGCGAGGACACCCAGGACCGGGGCCGCTCCGCCAATCCCTGGCACCGGTGCGCGAGCATCCTGTTCGCGGGCAAGTTCTACGAGTGACAGAGGCCCTCCAGGCCTGACTGTCATCCCTTACCGCGGCCCCCGAGCCTGGACTGCCTCAGTGCTGCACGGCGAGGATGCGCCGTCCCTTCACGTCCACGGCATAGGTCGCCCCCATGTCCATGATGGCGCCCTGCTTCTCGCAGAGCTGTGGCTTGAGCGTGATCTGCACGAAGGTCACGCCCTCCGGGCCAGGTGCCGCGCTGACGTCATAGGACTCGCGCTGATAGAGACAGCGCTCCTCCTCCGTGGCCCCTTCGTGGGGCTTCAAATCCAGGGGCCGGAAATCATCCAGCGCCAGTTGCATGGCGGTCACCATGCCGCCCGCGAGCGTCTGCGCGTCTTCGGGCAGGTCCAGTGGGAACTGGACGCGGGCCGCCTCTTCCGGCGGTGCATGGGGAGGACGCGAAGTGCGCTGGAAGAACGCACACGCGGGGAGCAGGCACAGGGCCAGGAGCCATCCTGACTTCGCTGGTTTTGAGAGGTGCATGGGCGTGGGTGTTACTCCGTAACGGCGGTCATCAGACCCGTGGCTTTGTGCTCTGGCTTGACGATACCGATGAGCGCCCAGCTCTTCCCGCGCCGTTCATAGACTTCTCCGGGTCTGGCTTCACCGATGTACGGGACCAGCTTCATCACCCGGCATGCCGTGTCAAACTGGAGCCGGATGGAGTACCGCTGACGCGCCTCGGTCCGGTCCGGCCTGGACATGCGTGAGTTGGCCCATGGGTGGCTGTGGTAGTCCGCCTGGATTTTCACCGCGCCTCGTGAGTCCCGAACGAAGTTCGGCTGCTTGCAGCTCTTCTGTTGCTCAGGCGTCGCCTTCAGGAGAGGTCCCAGCGGAGATGGCATGCTCGCCGAGTAGGCACCGTCTCCCACGGAGTAGAGGACCCCGCAGTATTCCTGTCCATACTCACGCCCCCGGGCGCGCGGTAGCTCCATGACGGCGGGGCAGAGCTGATCGATGACCGCATCGATGTCGGCGGAGGGTTGGATGGCATCCCAGGGACCTCGCACCCATACGGCACCATTCATGAGTCCGTAGTCGCGATCCTCGACTGGAACAGGGCTGGCCCCCACGCAGGACACGAACCAGAGCCCTGTCGCAGCCGCACACAGGAACAAGGTCCTGAAAATTGGCATCAACCTGAAATACCACGAAATCAAGTGCTCGCTCCACTGGAGCGTGCCACTGCCCCTGACCCGGCCGTCATGACGGCCGTGGCGTGCTGAACGCGCGCCCTCCCTTGAAGACAGACGCCTGCTCGGCGCTCGCGACGCACGTTGGCTCTTCCCCAGCCAGCGTCAGGACGCGCCATGTCTCCACGAGCCCCTCCACCTTCTTCCCTGCCCTCGCGTCCGTAAGGGCAACCCCGGACCTCCGCTCCTGGCCCGAGGTCCGTTCATCGACGGCTGAGCACTTCCTCGCCCTGCTGTGTTGTCCACTGGAGCGCCGGGGGGCGCGAACCGTGGCGGGGGGCTGGCATCGCCCCTACCTGGGGAGCATTCCTTATGAACGCGTTCGTGTTCGCAGCCCTGCTGGTTCCCGCCGGAATCCCCGGTGATGCGCCAGCGCCGCACGGCTCCGGACCCTTCCGTCCCGTCCTCGCGCAATACACCGCGCCACCGCAGCGCGCTCCACCCGCGCCTCCGCCGCCCACGCCTTCCGCGCCACCACCGGCCGCTCCCGCGCCCACCACCCAGGCTCCGAACGCACCCCGCACTCCCGCTCCGCCCCGGCCCGGCCGCGCCAGCACGCCCGCGTCCCAGGACCCGGATGACGTCCCCGAAGTGCCACCGCCGTTCCAGGCGAACGTGTCGGATCCGTTGCTCACGCCCGCGCCCGCCGCGCCCCAGGAGCTCCAGTCCTGGAACGAAGCGCTCACGCTCCTGCGCCAGCGCTCCACCGACTTCCAGGCGGCGCTGGGCCAGATTGAAGTCGCCGCGGGCACGTGGCGCATCGCGCTCGCCAACCTGCTGCCCTCCGTCTCCGGCGACCTGACCGCCCAATACAACGTCCTCAACCCGGGCATCGTCGCCTTCGGCGGCGGCACGGGCGGCGCGGTGACGGGTGGCGGGAACTTCACCCCCACGGAGCTGCTGGGCGTGGGCATCCTCAGCGCCAACGTGCCCGTGGTGGACCTGGCCAGCCTCTACGCCCTGGGCAGCGCCAAGGAGTCGCGGCGCACCGCCAACCTGTCGCTCGCGGAGACGCGCCGGCAGCTCACCCGCGGCCTCGCACAGGCGCTCGTCTCCGTGTCCTCCACGGAACGCCTGGCGGAGGTCAACCGCGTCAACCTGCGCACCTCGCTGGAGCGGCTGGCCCTGGCGCAGCGCCGCTTCGAGCTGGGCGCGGGCACCCGGCTGGACGTCGTCCGCGTGGAGCAGGACGCGCAGATCGCCCGCCGCAACGTCGTCACCGGCGACGAGGACCTGCGCAAGGCGCGCGAGTCCCTGGGCCTGGCCCTGGGCACCCCGTCCGCCGTGGGCCTCAAGCCGGGCCTGGAGCTGACCACGCTGCTCCAGGGCGCGAAGGCCACCTGCCGCACGCTGCAGGAGCTGGAGAACCGCCCGGACATCGCCGCCGCCCGGTCACGCCAGGTGGTGGCCGAGCGCGCCATCGGCGAGGTGTATCGCCAGTACGCGCCCACCCTGGACCTCACCAGCAGCACCACCGCGCTCACCGTCAACCCGGGCTTCGCGAAGGTGCCCATCTGGAACGTAGGCGCCAGCCTGGTGCTGCCCTTCTGGGATGGCGGCGCGCGCGAGGGCCGCCTGCGCCAGGCCCGCGGCCAGCTGGAGCAGGCCCGCGCGGATGTCACCGGCCGCGAGCGCAACGTCGTCATCGAGGTCACCCAGGCGAAGCGCGCCGTGCAGGTGACCCAGGCGACGCGCGACCTGGCGGACCGCCAGCGGAAGCTCGCGGAAGAGAATGACCGGCTCACCCGCCGCAGCTTCGAGGTGGGCACCGGAACGAGCCTCGAGCTGGTGGACGCGGCCGGGGCCCTGCGGCAGGCCGAACTGGAGCTCGTCATCCGCGACTTCCAGTACCGCCAGGCCCAGGTGGATGCATTCCTGTCGGAGGCGGCATGCGATTGGTGAGGGTCGGTTGGGGCGCGTGGGGGCTCGTCCTCGCGCTGACGGCGGGCGGGTGCAGCGGCGGCAAGGAGCCCGGCCAGGCCTCTCCCGGAGGCGGCCCCCAGGCGGGCGGCCAGAGCCAGGGCGGCGGCAAGCCCACGCCCGTGCAGGTGATGGCGGTGAAGCCCGGCCCGGTGCGCGACACCCGCGAGTACGTGGGCACCCTCATCTCCCGCAGCAGCATCACCGTCGTCCCGCAGGTCGCCGGCTACATCCAGCAGATTCCCGCCCGCCCCGGCCAGCAGGTGAAGGCCGGTCAGGTGCTGCTCGTCGTGGATCCGCGCCAGGAGCAGGCCTCCCTGCGCGCCACCCAGGCCCAGAAGGCCTCCGCCGTCGCCAACCGCGAGTTCGCTCGCAAGACGCGCGAGCGCAGCGCGCAGCTCCTCAGGGAAGGACTCGTCAGCCGCCAGGACTACGAACAGGCCGTGGCCCAGGCGGCGCAATCCGAGGCCCAGGCCCAGGCGGCGGAGGCGCAAATCCAGAACCAGCAGGTGCAGCTGGGCTTCTTCAACGTGAGCGCCCCCTTCGACGGCGTCGTGGGCGACATCCCCGTGAAGCTGGGCGACTACGTGACGCCGCAGACGGCGCTCACCATCCTGGACCAGAGCCGCGCGCTGGAGCTGTCCGTGCAGGTGCCCGTGGACCAGGCCGCGCGCGTGAAGGTGGGACAGACGCCGCTGGAGGTGCTCAACGCGGACGGCGAGCCCATCGTCCGCGCCCCCGCCTCCTTCGTCGCCACCACCCCCAACCCCAACACGCAGCTGGTGGAGGTGCAGGCCGCCTTCGCGAACACCGTGGGCCTCAGGGCCGGCCAGCTGGTGCGCGCGCAGCTCGTCTACGACGTGCGCGACGCCCTGAAGATGCCCACCACCGCGGTGACGCGGCAGGGCAGCCAGTCCTTCGCCATGGTGGTGGGTGAGAGCGACGCCGGCACCGTGGTGAAGCGCCAGCCCGTGACGCTGGGGCTGGTGGAGGGCAACGACTACGAGGTGCTCAAGGGACTGGACGCGGGCACCCAGGTCATCATCAGCGGGGTGCAGCAACTGCGGGACGGCATGCCCATCCAGCCGAAGCCCGCGCGGCGGTCGCAGGGCCAGACAGAAGGCATGCCCCTGCCCCCTGCCCAGGGCATGGGCGGCGGCGCGGACGCGGGTCGGTAGGGGGCTGCCATGTTCACCGACTTCTTCATCCAGCGCCCCGTCTTCTCCAGCGTGCTGTCCATCCTCATCACGCTGGTGGGCGCCATCTCCATTCCCAGCCTCCCCATCGAGCAGTACCCGGAGCTGGCGCTGCCGCAGGTGCAAATCACGGCGACCTACACCGGCGCGTCCGCGGAGACGGTGGAGAGCGCCGTCACCACCGTGCTGGAGCGCCAGCTCAACGGCATGGAGGGCATGCGCTACATGTCCTCCACCAGCACCAACGACGGCCAGTGCACCATCACCGCGACGTTCGACCCGTCGCGCGACGTGGACCTGGCCGCGGTGGACGTGCAGAACCGCGTGGCCACCGCCACGCCGCAGCTGCCCTCTCAGGTGAACGCGCTGGGCGTCACCGTGCGCAAGGCGCAGACGCAGCTGCTGGTCTCCTTCGGCGTCTATGACAAGGAGAAGCGCTACGACACGGAGTTCATCAGCAACTACGCGGACGTCTTCATCCGCGACGCGCTGTTGCGCGTGAAGGGCGTGGGCGACGTGCGCATCTTCGGCGAGCGCCGCTTCGCCATGCGCCTGTGGCTGGACCCCACGGAGCTGGCCCGCCGCGGCCTCACCGCGCAGGACGTGGTCAACGCGCTCCAGGAGCAGAACGTCCAGGTGGGCGCGGGCAAGGTGGGCCAGGCCCCGTCCTCCAAGGACCAGGCGTACCAGTTGTCCCTCCAGGTGAAGGGCCAGCTGACGTCCGCGGACGAGTTCGGCGCCATCGTCATCCAGCGCGGCGCTGACGGCGCCCTGGTGCGCATCCGCGACGTGGGCAACGCGCAGTTGGGCGCGGAGAACTACCAGCAGCTGTTGCGCTTCAACGGACAGGACGCGGTGGGCCTGGGCATCACGCAATTGCCCGGCTCCAACGCGCTGGACGTGCGCAAGGGCGTGGAGGCGGAGCTCCAGCGGCTGTCCGCCAACTTCCCGCCGGGCCTCACCTATCAGGTGGCGTTCGACACCACGGCCGCGGTGAGCGCCTCCATCGAGGAGGTGCTCCAGGCGCTGGGGGAAGCCATCCTCCTGGTCATCCTGGTCATCTTCATCTTCCTGCACGGCTGGCGCAGCGTGCTGGTGGCGGTGACGACGCTGCCGGTGTCACTGGTCGGCACGTTCATGTTCGTCAACGCGTTTGGCTTCTCGCTCAACACGCTGACGCTCTTCGGCCTCACGCTGGCCACGGGTCTGGTGGTGGATGACGCCATCGTCGTCATCGAGAACGTGGAGCGCGTCATCGAGCACGAGAAGGTGGACGCCAAGGAGGCCACCCACCGGGGCATGCAGCAGGTGGCCGGCGTGGTGGTGGCCACCGCGCTGGTGCTGTCCGCGGTGTTCATCCCGGTGTCCTTCTTCCCCGGCACCACGGGCGCCATCTACCGCCAGTTCGCGCTCACCATCGCGTTCTCCATCAGCCTCTCCGCGCTCGTCGCGCTCACCCTGTCCCCCGCGCTGTGCGCGCGCCTGCTGCGCCCGAACGAGGGCAAGAAGTTCGTCCTGGCGCGCAAGTTCGACCAGGGCCTGGACGCGCTCCGGCGCGGCTACGGGAAGCTGCTGGGCGTGATGCTGGGCAAGGCACGGTGGGTCGTCGTGGGCATCTTCGCGGTGTTCCTCGTGGCCACCGGCCTGCTCTACCGGTCCACGCCCACGGGCTTCATCCCGGACGAGGACCAGGGCTACATCATCATCGCGGTGCAGGGCCCGGAGGGCACGTCGCTGGAGTACACGCGCAACGTGCTCATCCAGGTGGAGGGCCTCATCAAGCAGCAGGAGGAGGTGACGCAGATCTTCACCGTGGGCGGCTTCTCGCTCCTGGGCACGGGCGCCAACTACGGCTCGCTCTTCATCAACCTGAAGCCCTGGGAGGAGCGCAAGGCGAAGGAGTCCAGCGTCGCGGGCCTGATAGAGCGCCTGCGCGGCCCGCTGAGCCAGGTGGGCGGCGCGCGCGTGCTGCCCCTGCAACCGCCCGCCATCCGAGGCGTGGGCAGCGTGGGCGGCTTCGAGTTCGTGCTGGAGGACCAGCAGGGTGGCCGCACGCTGGAGGAGCTGGCGCAGGCCACCCAGGCCCTGGTGGGCAAGGCGGGCCAGGATCACCGGCTGCGCGGCGTGTTCTCCGCGTTCACCGCGGGCTCGCCGCAGCTCAACATCGACGTGGACCGGGAGAAGGCCAAGGCCATGGGCGTGCCCCTGTCCTCGCTGTTCTCCACGCTCCAGGTGTACCTGGGCAGCCAGTACGTGAACGACTTCACCTTCGCCAACCGCGTCTACCGCGTGTTCGTGCAGGCCGCGACGCCCTTCCGCGACAACCCGAAGGACATCGGCAGCTTCTACGTGCGCGCGGACACCGGGGCCATGGTGCCGCTGGAGGCGCTGGTGAAGGTGACGCCCATCACCAGCGCGCAGAACATCACCCACTACAACCTCTTCCGCTCCGCCAACATCAACGGCCAGGGCAGCCCCGGCACCTCCACCGGCACGGCCTTGAACGCCATGGAGGAGGTGGCGAAGCAGGCCCTGCCGCCGGGCTTCACCTTCGAGTGGACGGGCCTGTCCCAGGAGCAGAAGAGCGCGGGCAACACCGTGCTCGTCATCTTCGCGCTGGGCATCGTGTTCGTGTTCCTGGTGCTGGCCGCGCAGTACGAGAGCTTCGCCCTGCCCTTCGTCGTCATGCTCGCGGTGCCCGTCGCGATGATGGGCGCGCTGCTCCTGCAGAACCTGCGAGGGCTGGTGAACGACGTGTTCTGTCAGGTGGGCCTGGTGATGCTGGTGGGCCTCGCGTCGAAGAACGCCATCCTCATCGTGGAGTTCGGCGAGCAGCTGCGCGCGCAGGGTCAGGGCGTGGTGGAGTCCGCCATCAACGCGGCGGAGACGCGCCTGCGTCCCATCCTGATGACGTCCTTCGCGTTCCTCTTCGGCGTGGTGCCGCTGATGCTGGCCAGCGGCGCGGGCGCCTCCGCGCGCAAGTCGCTGGGCACGGCCGTCTTCGGCGGCATGCTCTTCTCCACCTTCGTGAACCTCATCTTCATCCCGGTGCTCTACGCGCTGGTGGAAGGCGCGCGCACGAAGATCCTGAAACACCGCAAGCATGGCAATCCACCGAGCGGACCGCAGAATCCGCCGCCGCCGTCCATCCCTCCCGAGGGGGAGCCACCGCGACCCCAGCCGGCGTAGCGGCGCGTCGCGAAGGACCCGCACGGAGCGGGCAGGCACTCTGGCGTGCTACCCGGCGCCGGAGCGTCCTGGTTATCCTTGAGCGACGCATGCCTTCTCCTCTGACTGTCGATGAGCGGCGTCGGTGGCTGTACACGTTGAAGCAAGCCCCCGTGCTGCGCCACGCGCGTGCGTCCGCCCTGCTCCGCCTGCTGGAGCGGGCCCGGCCGGTGGAACCCCAGCCGGGCGAGGGCATCTGCCGCGAGGGCGAGCCGGTGGACGGCATCTACCTCCTGCGTTCGGGCGAGTGGCGGATGACGGCGGGAGGGACGGTGCTCCTGCACCTGCGCTCGGGGATGTCGCTGGGCGTGGAGGCGCTCGCGCGCGGCACGTGGCCCGTCACGGTGACGGCGGCGTCCGCGTCGCACGCCCTCTTCCTTCCTCGCGCGGAGCTGGAGGCGGTGGCGACGGTGCCGCGCGGCGGCGCCACGCCGCGCACGGACGTGGTGACGTTCCGCGCGCAGCAGGGGCTGGAGCTGCCGCCCGCGATGCTGTCCGTGCTGGTGGAGCTGGTGGCGAAGGTGATGGTCCATGACTTCGGGGACCGGGTGCTGCTCGTGCGCGCGGGGACGAAGCGCACGGACGGAGCGGTGCGCGGAGCCGACCGCGTGTTCCGCCGCACGGTGACGCCGGGCGCTCCGCTCCTCCCCGAGGGCGAGGACTTCGACTGCGTGCTGGTGGATGGCGCGCCGGTGCCGGAGGCGCTGACGCCGCGCGAGGTGCGGCTCATGCCTCCAGGTGGAGAGGCGGACGGCGTGGGGACGCCGGGAGCGCCGGTGCTGCCCACCGTGCTGCTGTCGCCGTGGCGGCCGATGGGCAGCCCGACGTTGCGGGGGCGCTCGCTGCCGGACGAGGACGGCTGGGACGAGGACGCGCCGCCGCCCGGGTGCCGGCTGCGGCTGGACTGGGAGCGGCTGGTGGTGCGGCCCGGGGACTCGCGGCCGCTGGCGGCGCTGGGCCTGGACGCGGGGACGCTGGACGCGCTGTCGCGGTGGGCGCGCGCCATCACCGGCCGGCGCGTGGGACTGGCGCTCAGCGGCGGCGGCGTGTGGGGCTTCTACCACGTGCACCTGTTGCGGAGGCTGGCCGCGCTGGACGTGCCGGTGGACTTCCTCAGCAGCGCCAGCATGGGCTCGCTGGTGGGCGCGTACTACTGCGGCACCGCGCGCGACGGGCGTGAAGGCCTGGACGGCCTGCGCCGGCTCCAGCACCGCGCGCGGGGCGGGCACCTGTCCGCCGCGGCGCTGTCCTCCGTCGTGACGACGCAGGCCATGGAGTGGCTGGTGCGCGGCGACCTGGGGGACCTGGCGCTGGAGGAATTGCCCATGGGCTTCCTGCCGGTGACGACGGACCTGACCACGGGCCGCTGCGTGGTGCTGGAGAAGGGGCCGCTGGCGCTGGCGGTGCGCGCGAGCGGATCCGCCCCGGGCGTCTGGGCGCCCACGCTCCAGCCGCCCGCGCGCTACGTGGACGGGGCATTCACCAGCATGGTGCCGGTGGACGTGCTGCTCCACGCGGGCGCGGACCTGATCTTCTCCAGCAACATCTTCCCCGCGGGTCACCACCACGCCGCGCGGCCTTTGTTGCCCGGAGCGGTGGGGCTGTTCCTCTCCGCGCTCAACCCGGTGGCGCGAGCGAAGGACCTGCTGGCCAGCGGCGTGCTGCTCCTGCACCGCAGCGGCGACCTGGAGTCCGCGAGAGGGGACCTGCGCTACGACGTGGGCACGCGTGAGCATCCGTTGCTCGGCTCCATGCGCTTCACGCACGTGGACGAGGTGCTGGACGAGGCCGCGCGCGACATGGACCTGGAGCAGAAGCTGCTGGAGCTCAAGCAGGCCTGGGAGGCGCTGCGAGGGCGCCGGAACGCGGCCGGCGGAAGGAGGGCCGCATGATTCCTGGCCGCAGCCAGGCGCGGGAGTTCTTGCGCGGGAAGCCGGCCGGCCGCAGGAGGGCCGCATGATTCCGGTTCGCATCCTCGGCACCGCGAGCGTGCTGCCCGGCCCGGCCGTGACGACGGAAGAGGTCTGCGCGCGCGTGGGCCGCGACGCGGCGGAGGTCGAACGCAAGACGGGCATCCGCACGCGGCACTTCGCTCCTGCGGGGACGCGCGCCGCGGACCTGGGAGCCCAGGCCCTGCGAGGCGCGCTGGAGGCAGCGGGACTTCCGGCGACGGCGCTCCGGCGAATCCTGTTCGTGTCGTCGATGGGCGGGGACGTCACCACGCCGGCCAACGGCAGCCGGGTGGCGGCGGCGCTGGGGCTGTCCGGCACGTGCGATGCGATGGACATCGGCAACGCGTGCATGGGTTTCCTGAGCGCGTTCGACCTGGCGGCACGCTCGGTGGCGACGGGGCTGGGGCCGGTGGGCGTGGTGTCGGTGGAGCTGCTGTCGCGCACCACACGGCCGGAAGACCCACGTCCCTACCTGGTGCTGGGTGACGCGGCGGCGGCGGTGGTGCTGGGCGAGGCACGGCCCGGCGAGGGCGTGTTGGGGGCCTCGTTCGGCAACGACGGCACGCTGCCGCCGGACGTCGTGCTGGAGAACCCGCACCAGACGGGCCAGCGCGAGGGCATGCGCTTCCTCACGCCATCGCGCGACATGACCCGCGTGGCGCTGGGCGCGTTGAAGCGCGCGGCCTCGGCGGTGCTCCAGGGCGCGGGGCTGACGGTGGCGGACGTGGAGTGGGTGCTCACGCACCAGCCGAACGGGAGCATGTTCGCGGCCATCCTCCAGTCCTTGGAGGTACCGGAGGCGAAGAGCGTCACAGTGGTGGACACGGTGGGCAGCGTGGGCTCCGCATCGCTGGGCACGGGGTTGGACCGGCTGTGGCGCACACGGCCGGTGAAGCCGGGGGACCGGGTGTTGATGGTGGGCGTGGGCGCGGGCGTGGCGCACGGCGCGGTGCTGTACCGGGTGGGCGGGTGACGGTCACGGCGACGGCGGCACGGGCCGCGTGGCTGACGACGTTCCGCCTGCTCCAGCGCTACCACCGCTACGAAGTGGTGAACCTGGAACCGCTCCTGCGCCCTGGAGCGAAGCTGCTGGTGGGCTACCACGGGCGGCCCCTGGCGGTGGACCTGTGCATGCTGACGGTGACGCTGCACGACCGCTTGGGCTACCTGCCGCACGGAATCGCGCACGGTGCGTTCGACCGCATCCCCGGCATGCGGCAGGTGGCGGACGGGCTGGGCTTCGTCACCGGCGACGGGCCGCTGTTGGCCGAAGCCGTGAAGAAGGGCGAGCACATCCTGGTGCAGCCAGGAGGCACGCGCGAGGGCTGCCGCGACTTCCGGCACCGCTACCGCGTGGATTGGGGAGAGCGGCTGGGCTACCTGCGGCTGGCCGTGCACTACGGCCTGCCCATCGTCCCCATCGCGGGCCACGGAATGGACGACGCCTACGTGGGCCTGAACGACGGCTACGCGTGGGGCAAGCGCGTGGGGCTGCCCGGAAGGCTGCCGCTATGGCTGGGCGTGGGCGCCACGGGCCTGTGGCCGCTGTCCCTGCCCTTCCCGGTGAAGATGACCCAATGGGTTGGAGAGCCACTGACAACCCATCTGAACCCGGGCTTCGACGCGGCGGACCGGGAGTCCCTGCTGACGGTGCACCGCGAGGTGACAGGCGCGGTGCAGGGACTGCTGGACGCGGCGCGGGACTACCAGCGCATGCGGTAGATGGCGGCGCGGCCCTGGCGGGACTCGACCACGGTGGTCAGTCCCTTCACGCCGGTGGCCAGCGTCCCGTGGTGGCAGATGGAGCCGATGAACTCCGGGTAGGTCCCGCCCTCGTTCACCTTGACGCGGTAGTCCGTGTCCGCCAGCCGCTCCACCTCCACGTGCAGGAAGTTGCTGCCGGAGGCCAGGTTGCGCGACGTGCGCTCCAGGGTGCGCGCGGGACCCAGCAGCTTCACCACCGTCTGCAGCGCGCGGCCCATGTTCGTCTCGAAGTAGCCCGCGACGAAGCGCTCACCCAGCCGCCACTGCGCCTCGTTCATGGACACCCCCGGGAACAGCTCCGTCGCGCATAGCTGCAGGACCTTCTGCCAGATGGCGTTCGGATACGCGGGCTCCAGCTTCCGGTCCAGGTCCAGCCCGGCGTCCTTCAGCTTCGCGCGCAGCGGACCGTCCAGCCGGCCCTTCAAGGCCAACAGCAGCCCTTCGACCGTATGGCCGAAGATGATCTCCGAGGGGTTCGACACGCGGGGCTCCTCCGCCACGTCTCGGGGGATGACGTGGCTTGGGTGCCCCCTGGTTAGTTCGAACACCGACTCGTGGACAACCCCTACATCCTAGGGGTGATGACGATTTCACGGTGAGGACAGTCGCACCTCCCCGCCGTCAGAAGCGGCCAGGCAGGCCCCACGGCAATGATTGCTCAGCGGTCCCTGGGACACAGTCATTCCAAGGTGGGGGAGTCTCATGAGCTGGAGCATCCACATTCCCGCGGTGAACACGCTCAAACTCGCGCTGGGCAACGCCGCGCACGAGCAGGCGCTGGGCCACGCGGAGCTGAACGGCAACAAGGCCATCCCCATCCAGGGCGGCGAGGTGTCCCTGACGGGCGCGTTCAAGGTCCCCGTCGAGCTCTTCAACGACCGGAACGACAAGGACGCGTACGGCATCATCGGCGTGCCCCCGAAGGAGCTGGACGGCTCCTCGGTGGAGCCCCTCTTCTCCCCGGACGGGGCCGCGTGCTGGCTGAAGTACGCGGCGGAGCTGAGCGCGGAGGCCAACGGCCAGGGGGACTTCCCCTTCGTCGAGTTGAGCGGCGGCGGGTCGCTCCAGGTGAAGGTGGCGGACTACCGGCACCACGCCGCCACCCAGACGCTGGAGGCCGCGCTGGGTTCGGACGTGAAGTCCCTGCGCCTGCCCTTCGTGCTGGGGGATGTGCAGGCGCTCCAGCCCGGTGATGCCCTGTCGTTCCAGACGTGCGTGGCCCTGAAGGCCGGCGTGAAGGTGTCCTGGTCCGCCATCAGCACGTCCCTGGTGGGGGCGCTCGCGAAGCGGCTGGCCGGGCAACTGGTGTTCGAGCTGAAGGCGGAGGCGGGCGCGTCCATCGGCGGCACCGTGTCGCTCCAGGACGAGTTCCGCATCGTCTTCTCCCGGCCCAAGGACGGCGGAGCGTTCCGCGTGTCGGTCCGCAAGGCCACTTCGGACGGCGCGGCGGTCCACGTGTCCGCGGGCGTCTCGCTGGGGCACTCGTCGCCGCTGCTCGCCTCCATCCTGAGCGCCGTGGACTCCAAGGTGCAGGACGCCTTGAAGCTCGTCGAAGGCCTGGAGCAGGGCTCGCTCCAGCCCGCGCTCCTCCAGGTCGCCGCCGCGCTGCTGAAGCAGCTGGGGTTCCTCAAGTCGGTGGAGCCCACGGTCGCGGCGGTGACGGCCGCGTATGAAGAACTGAAGGACTTCGTGGAGAGCGTGGTGAGCGGCGCGCTCAAGGCCGGCTTCGAATACGAGTACGCGCGCAGCACCGAGGACGCGACGCTGCTGGAGCTGGAGGTGCCAGTCGGGGAGCTGGCGGGCGCGCATGGCGCGTTCGTCTCCGGCGACCTGGCCTCCATCCAGCGCCGGGTGAATGACACCTGGCTGCGGCGCTACTTCCACATGAAGTCCGTGGAGTCCCAGCGCGTCTGGGGCCTGGGCCTGGGCTGGCGCGACGTCAACTTCGCCTCGCAGGAGGACCGGCGGAAGCTCAAGGCCGTCGTCCAGCACGCGTCCCGCGACCACCGGCAGGGCCCGCGCCGCTACGCGTTCCTGGGGGCGCGCAGCTACACGAGCTCGGGCGTGCTGTACGGGAAGACCTCCCGCTGGGGGCTCGACTTCAGCGCCCAGATGCCGCGCTTCAGCCTCACGCCCAGCGCGGACGAATTCGAATACTCCTTCTTCGCCCAGAGCCACGTGGAGGACGGCCTGTCGAAGGAGCTCATCCAACGCGCGGTGGACGCGGCCACCGTCTGGGGCGCGGTCCGTCCGGAGGACGCGCCGGCGCTGGTGGACCGCCTCTTCCGCGCGGCGCCCGCCGGCACGAAGACCGCCACGCGGCTGGACCTGCGCGTGGACAACCCCAGCTTCCGGCGGCTGCTGGCGAAGCTGGGCTCCGAACCCGCCTTCGAACGCAACGCCTTCGCCAGGGCCCTGGCGCGCGCCCTGCCCCGGGCCAGCCAGCCCGTGCGCACCAGCCTCCAGCGCCGGGAAGAGCTCTACACGCCGCTCTGGGACGCGTACCTCAAGGACGGGGCGAAGGACTGGACGCTGGACCGGGCCAGGGCGAGCGTGGCCTGGCACCTGAAGACCCAGGCGGGGGCGGACGGCTTCGTCGCGTCACACTGGGAGCAGACCGGCGGCACGGGCACGTTCTCGGACGTGCTCGTGCAGTCGTCACGCTACGGAGGCGACATCGGGGGCCAGCCGTACGGGAAGGTGTACGTGTTCTGGAGGGACCTGCTCGACAAGCTCATCACGCTGAACAAGGCCATCCACTCGGAAGCCGTCATCGCGGAGAACGACGCGACCTCCGCCGTGCAGCAGGTGTTCACGGCCCTGGATGACCTGGCCTGCGACGACTTCCGCGTCACCGCGTTCGTCGCGTGGATGGATCAGCTCGCCATCCGGTGGAAGCTGGGGTCGGGCATCCAGCGCTTGCTCCAGGTGCGCGTGGGAGAACAGGAGTTCGTCATCTCCCACGGCTGAGCACGGCCGCTACCAGCGCATCCGGTACGTCGCGGAGGGCCCTTCACGGCCCTCCACGACGGTGGTGAGTCCCTTCACGCCGGTGGTCAGCGTGCCGAAGTGGCACAGGGCCCCGATGAACTCCGGGTGGATGCCGCCTTCGTTCACCCGGAGCCGGTAGTCGGTGGCGGCCAGGCGCACCACGTCCACGTGCAGGTAGTTGTTGCCGGAGGCCATGTTGCGCGTCGTGCGCTCCAGCGTGCGCGCGGGGCCCAGCAGCTTCACCACACCATGGAGCGCGCGGCCGATGCGGGTGGAGAAGTAGGCCGTGACGAAGCGCTGGCCCAGGTGCCAGTGCGCCTGGGCGACGGAGTGGTGGGGGAAGAGCACCTGCGCGCCCAGGAGCAACATCTGGTGCCACTGGTCCCGGGGATAGGCGGGCGCCAGCTTCTGGTCCAGGTCCAGCCCCACGGCCTTCAACCTCGGGCGGAGCGGGCCTTCCAGATGCCCATCCAGGGCCACCAGCAGGCCTTCGACGGTGTGGCCGAACACGACCTTCTCCGGAGGACGCACGATGGGATGCTCCTTCTCCACGGCGCTGGGGATGCGTCCTTCATCGGTAAACGCGGACGGACCCGGGAACAACCCATCCATCCCTTCGTGCAGCGGGCTTTCCACCAGCGGACGGCGCAACTCCACGAAGCCCGTGGCCGCGGCGTTTCAGCTCCGGCGCGGATGACGCGATGAAGGGCCTACTTCGCGCATTCCTTCGGGCGCCAGGCCACGGGCCGGTAGAGGCAGTCAAGCGCCTGGGCCTCCTGGACCTGCGGCGCGTCCGCTCCCAGGTGCCGGTGCTCCTGCAGGAGCCGCGCGAGCTGGTTGCACGCGCCCCAGGACTTCATGGCGCAGGCCTGCTCCGCGCGTGCGAAGGCGTTGTCCAGGTCGCGCGGCATTCCTCCCGTGACCGTCTCGCTGTAGCGCATCGCCAGGTGGCCACAGGCGCGGGCGCTGCCACCCGAGCACCCCTTCTCCGCCACCCGGAGCTCCTCTTCGAGGTCGCGGTCGACGCGGTTGGCCTGCCGGTATTCATGGGCCAGGTCCGCGCAGGCATCCGGGTCGCCCGCGTCGCAGTCCGCCCGCAGGTTGCGCACCCCCAGGTTGTCCTCAGGCAACGGCTGGCCCGATTCCTTGCAGGCAAGCCGCATGTGCGACTTGCATCCCTGGGCCAGGACGAGCGGGAGGCTGCGCCGCGCCTCCGCGTTCAGCCCCTCCTGCCCGGAGTCCGCGAGCTGTCGCGTCAGGTGGATGAGCACGGCGCAGCTCCTGCTGTCCTCATGGGTGAAGCACCCGTCGCGAAGGGCCTGCATGCCCTTCCCCGGATTCGCGTATCGACGGGAGGTGTTGATCAGGGCCATGCCCAGCGCCTCACACGCCGGGCCGCCGTTGCGCGCCTCACACCCCGTCTCCAGGAAGACGAGGCCCACGAGCGGAGCCGGTTTGATCTTCAGGTTTTCATCCCCGAAGGACAGCACGCGCCAGAGCCGCACGCAGGCGGAGGGCGTGCGTTTCATGCAGGCGTCCTCCAGCAGCTGCATCGCCTTCGTCACATCCACCGGGAGCCCCGCGCTCCCTTCCAGCAGCACCTCTCCCAGCCGGGCGCATGCATCGCCCTCGCCCTTTCCGTCCCGGCACTCGTCCTTCCAGCGGTCGATGGACGCGCGTGGCGCGGGCTTCGCGCTCGAGGTGACCTTCCCCACGTCCAGTTGGAGCGATTGCAGCACGGACCCCTTCGGCTTCCGCGGCGCGGTCTTCGCCGGGTCCAGTTGGAGCGACTGCAACACGGACTGCTTCGGCGCCTCCGCCTTCGTGCCGTCCGCCGCGAGCCCCAGCATGCGCCGCACGTCGCCGCAGGCCTCCGGCACCTCGTGGTCGCACGCGCGCTGGTAGAACATCGTCGCGCGGCCGGGGTTCACCGCCACGCCCGCGCCGCCCTTCTCGTACGCGGTGCCCATCACGTAGCACGCCATGCCCAGGCCCACGCCCGAGCCCGTCTCGCACATGGCGCGGATCTCCTCCAGCTTCGCGCCCTCCTCCGGCGTGGCCGTGGGCGTGGGCTCCGGCTTCTCCGCCGTGTTCGCGAAGGCGCACGCGTCCTTCTCCCCCAGGCCGCAAGCCGTGCGGAAGTAGCTGGACGCAAGGCGCGCGTCCTTGCGCGTGCGCGTGCCCTGGTCGAACTCGCGCGCCACCGTGAGGCAGGCGACCCCGAGGCTCCGGTTGCACGCCTGCACCAGCATCCCCATGCCCGCCGCCACGTCCTGCTCGACGCCGAAGCCGCCCATCAGCGTCAGCACGCCCAGGTTGTTGCACGCCAGCCGGTCATCCCCCGCGCAGCCGCGCTCGTAGAGGCGCACCGCCTGCGCCAGGTCCTTCGCCACGCCCCGGCCCTCGCCGTACAGCAGCGCCAGGTGGCCGCAGCCCTCCGGCAGGTCCCGCTCACAGCCCCGCGAGTACAGCCGCGCCGCCTCGGCCTCGTCCTTCGCGACGCCCCGCCCCTCTTCCTTCAACACCCCCAGCGCCACGCACGCGCGCAGGTCGTCGCCGTTGCAGCCCAGCTCGTAGAGCGTCGCCGCGCGCGCCACGTCCTTCGGGACGCCGTCGCCCACGCGGAGGCGCTCGGCCTGTTCGAAGCACGCCTGCGCCAGCCTCCCACCGCAGGTGCGCTGGTACAGCGTGGTGAGCTCCTGCTCGGCCTCCGACTTCGTTTCGTCCGAAGAGCCATGGGCACAGGCCGCGAGAAGTGCGAGGACGGGCACGACCCGGCACGCGAAGAGGAGCTTCACTGAGGGCATGGGTGGATCTTTCCACTCCGTTCCCCTTTCCGTCGAGGCCCCCTGCCGTCTCCCGAGCCCCACCCCGCGTGGCCTCCTATGATGGGAGCACCATGCACGAGCCCCCTGTCCCCTGCGGATTTCCTCCAGCCGCATCGGAGGGTGCTCCCCCGGCGTGGGCGCTCATCCTGGGTGCATCTTCCGGCTCGGGCGCGGCCATCGCGGAGGCCGTCGCGCGCAAGCCGGGGCTGAACGTCTTCGGCGTGCACCGGGGCCGCTACCCGGACACCGCGCGGGAGCTGGAGACCCGCGTGCGCGACGCGGGCCGGGACGTGCACCTGCGGCAGGCGGATGCCTCCACGCCCGAAGCCGCCGAGGCAGGCGCGGACGAGCTGCTCCAGCGCGCGGGCCCCCGCAGCGTGAAGCTGTTCGTGCACGCCATCGCCGGAGCGTCCGTGGGCCACTTCCTCTCCGAGGGCCCGGACCGGCTGCACCCGCGCCGCATCCAGCGCACGTTCGACTGCATGGCGCACTCGTTCGTGTACTGGACGCAGGCCCTGGTGCAACGCGACCTGCTGGCCCCGGACGCGCGCCTGCTGGGCCTGCAGAACCCGCTGGATGAGACGCACCTGGGCAACACCGGCCTCATCAGCGCTGCCAAGGCCTCGCTGGAGATGTACGTGCGCCACCTGGCCATGGAGCTGGGCCCGAAGGGCCACCGCGTCAACCTGCTCAAGTTCGGCACGGTGATGACGCCCGCGCTGCGCCACGTCTACTCGCCGGAAGCGCTGGCCCGACTGGAAGCGCGCCACGCGGCCATGAACCCCGCGGGGCGCATGGGCACGCTGGAAGAGGTGGCCCGCTTCGTCACCGTGCTCGTGGGTGACGACGCCGCGTGGTTCAACGGCGCCACCATCGACTTCACCGGCGGCATGACGCTGAAGCTGCTGGACCTGGTGCTCAACCCGTGACGGCCGGAACGCGGAACGTGAGGCAATAGTAGAACGGTGACACCTGCTCCTCGATGACGTCTTCGGCGTTGCGAGGCAGCAGGTCGCGGGGGCTCTTCGCGTCGCGCGTGTAGAACGTGAGGGCACGGAACGCGGCGCGCTGGAACAGCGACGGACGGAAGGCCGCGTCCAGCTGCTCGTCCACCACCACCAGCGGCGTGCCGGGCCGCGCCACGCGCGCCATCTCCCGCAGCGCTACCGCGGGCTGGCGGTAGCCGCCAATCCCTCCGACGTGGAAGACGCGGTCGAACAGGCCGTCCTTGAACGGGAGCGCGTGCGCGTCCGCCACCAGCAGCCGCGTGTCCTTCACGCCCCGGCCCTTGCGCAGCCGCCTCTCGCACTGCGCCAGCATGCCGGTGCTCAGGTCCAGGCCCCACACCTCCACGGGCAGGCCCGGCGGCAGCGCGCCCCGGATGCGCGGCAGGTTCGCGCCCGCGCCCACGCCCACCTCCAGCACGCGCACCGGCTGTCCGTCTTCGCGCGGCTTCAGCGCGCCCAGCTCCAACCTGCGCATGTACCCGTCGCGCATCCGTGACTCGGAGACGGACTGGAACAGCGGCGTCAGCACCGCGGTCAGCGGGTCGTGCAGCGCGGGCAGCCCGTCGTAGATGTGGCGCATCAGGCGGTCCGTCCCCTGCACGCGGTCCTCGCGGTACAGCCGGGCCAGGCCGTCCTCCGCCTCCCACGTCTCGCCGCAGCCGCCGCAGCGCAGACGTCCCTCGTCCAGCCGGTCGTCCTCGCTCTGCCCGTGCCACACCAACTGGCCCCGGCAATCCGGGCATGCCAGCAACGCCACGTCTTGCAGCCACATCATCGTTTCGTCACCCTGCCGTCCCCTGTTCGGCCAGGGTCCGCGCCAGGTCATCGCGCGCCCCCAGCCGGGTGAAGTCCTCCGCCGCCCGACGCAGCAACTCCGCGCGCTCCGCGTCGTCCGCGGGCAGGCGCCGCGCCCACTCCAACCGCGCGCGCGCCGCCTCGTAGGGCATGCCCCGCGCGTCCGACTCCGCGATGCAGCGCTTCCACGCGCGGAAGGCCTTGCGGTGCTTGCCCGCGAGCCACGCCTCGCAGCCACGCCACAGCCACGCGGCGGGCTCGCCGAAGGGGAACACCCGCGCGAAGCCCTCCACCGCCTGGAGCGCGGCCCGAGCGCTGTGCGTGAGCGCCTGCAATCCAGGCCCGGGCGTCTCGCGCGCCCACAGCGTGAGCAGCACCTCCGCCACCGCCGTCGCGCCGAAGTAGACGAAGTGCGCCACCGGCTTGCCCGCGGACAGCCGCACCAGCGCCTTCTCCGCCGCCGCGCGAGCCCCCGCCGCGTCGCCCTCGCGCAGACACAAGAGCGCCAGCGTGCCGTCCACGATGATGCGGTCGGTGGCGCCGCCATGCGCCTCCGTCCACGCGAGCGCCGGCTCCAGCGCCATGCGCGCCCGAGCGTGTTCACCCAGCCGCACCAGCATGTGCGCGCGATAATGCTGGGCCCAGTGCCGCGTCTGCGCCGAGCCCCGGCGCACCGCGGACGCCTCCAGCCAGTCCATCAGCGGCAGGCCCCGCGCGAACTGGCCCCGGTACATGGCGGACACGGTGAGCAGCGCGCGGCACTCCTCCGCCAGCCGCAGGTCCCCCACCGAGTCCACGATGGCGGTCGCTCGCGAAAGCCACGTCTCCACGTCCTGCCAGCGCGCCTGGTACACCGCGCACACCGCGTTGCGGTTGAGCACGTAGGCCAGGTCGGCCGGGCGGCCCACGCTTTCGGCCACCTCCTGCGCCCGCTTCACCCACGCGTCCGCCACGCGGTGCACCGGCACCGTGCCCGCCACCACCGCCATCACCGTGTAGCCGCGCGCCAGCTCCGGCGTGGGCCCCGCGGGCTCGCACAGGTTGAGCATGCGCAGACCGCTCCAGAGCACCGGCAGCGCCTCCTGCGCGTAGATGAACGCGTCGGTGAGCCGCATCAGCAGCCGGCCCGCCACCCGCCGCGTCTCCCGGCGCCGCCGGGAATCATCCACGTACGCATCCGGCCGTGCGCTCTGCGCCAGCCGCGCCAGCGCCTGCGTCAGCGTGCCCAGCACCCACGCCGCACGAGACGAGGGCACGCGCCAGCCGAAGTGCGCGAGCGCCGACTCCGCGTGCGCGCGGAAGGCCTCCAGGTCTCCCAGCTGGAAGCGCGCCTCCGCCAGCAGCGCCTCCACGCGGCCCCGCTCCAGCGGCGTGGCCTGGGGCGCGACCGCCAGCGCCCGCGAGAGCAGCGGCAGCGCTTCCCGGCACGCGCCCACCGCCAGCGCCTCCTCGCCCGCGAGCCGCGCGTGGTGCGATTCGCGAGCCACGTCCCCGGCCTGTCCCCAGTGGTACGACAGCGCGGCGGCGTGGCCCGTGGGGTGGGCCGCCTCCAGCGCCAGGGCCGCGCGTCGATGGAGCGCGGGCCGGATCGCCGGGGACAGGTCCTCCAGCAACCGTTCGCGCAGCTTGTCGTGCGCGAAGCGCCAGCGGCCGTCGGCCACGTCCAGAACCGCCGCCGCCGCGCAGTCGGTGAGCCACGCCTCCACGTCCACGCCGGGCGCGGCCCGCTCCAGCACCGCCAGGTCCAGCTCCCGGCCCAGCAGCGCCGCCACGTCCAAGAGTTCCCGCGCGTCCCGCGGCACCTTCTCCAGCCGGCGCTGCACCAGCGCGCGCATGCCGCCCGCCCACACGCGCTGGGGCAGCGCGACGGCGCCCAGCCGGTCCAGGCCGCCCGCGTCCTCCGCCAGCGCGCGCACCACCTCCACCAGCAGGAACGGGTTGCCCTCCGACTCGCGGCGCAGCAGCTCCACCACGTCGGGCCGGCGGCCGACGGCGCCCAGCATGGACTCACCCAGCTGGGCGATCTCCTCCGCGTTCAGCCGTTGCAGCCGCAGCACGCGGGTGCCGGGCAGGTGCTCCGGCAGCTGCGGGGACTCGTCGTCGCGGAAGCTCACGAGCAACAGCAGCGGCAGCCCCGGCGCCCTCGCCGCGAGCTGCGCGAGGAGCTGGAGCGATTCGGCGTGCGCCTGATGCAGGTCCTCCAGGATGACCACGGTGGGCTGCGACAGGCGGGCGAAGAGGTCCTCCACCGTCTGGTGCAGGCGCAGCTGCGCCATGTCCGCGTCCAGCTCCGGAGCGGCGGGCACCTCGCGGCCCAGCAGCGCCTCCAGGTCCGGTACCAGCGGCCGGAGCACTCGCGCCTCGCGGTCGGAGAGCTCCGTGAGCATGGGCAGCCAGCGCAGCACCGCGCGCCACTCCTGGTAGGGCACGCCGCCGGTGTCCACCGCCTGGCCGCGCAGCACCATCGCGCCGCGCACCAGCGCCAGCGAGCGCACCTCCTCCAGCAGGCGCGACTTGCCCACGCCGCTCTCGCCGCCAATGAGCCACGCGCTGCCCTGGCCCGCGAGCGCCGCGTCGAGCACGTCCGTCAGATGCTCGCGCTCCGCCACGCGGCCCACGAAGCGCGCGGACTGGAGGAAGCTCTCGCGCGTGGCGGCGGACTCGGCGGGCCGGGGCTGGCCCACGGCGTCACTTAGCGCGGTGATGACGGCCTCCGCGTCGCGCGGACGGCGGTGGGCTTCGGGCGCCACCAACTGCTCCAGCAGGGCCTTGAGCGCGGGCGGGAAGCCCGGCGTCGCGAACACCTGGCCCGCGTGGGGCAGCCGGCCGAAGAACATCTGGCACGCCATGGCGCCGAAGCCGAACAGGTCCGTCAGCTCGGACGGGGGCTGGTCCTCGAAGAGCTCCGGGGCCAGGTAGCCGGGGGTGCCCGCGGGCTGCGCGCGGCGGCCCTGCTGGTCGCGGCCCACGGCCAGACCGAAGTCCAGCACCTTCACCTGGCCGCGCACCACGAGCACGTTCCCGGGCTTCAGGTCGCGGTGGATGATGCCGCGCCGGTGCAGGTACGCGAGCGCCTGGAGCGTCTGGATGAGCAGCCCCACCTGCGTCGCCAGGGGCGCGTCCGTGCCGGCCTCCACCAGCGTGCGCGCGTCCTCCAGCAGGTCCATGGCTAGGTAGGGGCGGCCCTCGGCGTCGAAGCCGTAGTCCAGCACGCGGATGACGTGCGGGTGGCGCAGCGACACCAGCGTCTGGAACTCGTGGGCCAGCGACAGCGCCATGCCCTGCGTGGCGAAGGCGGAAGGGGTGCCCCGGCCGGGCCGCCGAGCCAGGTCCGCCACCGTCTTGTGCAGCCGCTTGAGGGCCACCGGCCCGGACAGCCCGTCCTGCGCGCGCCACACGGTGCCCGCGCCGCCGCGCCCCAGCAGGTCGAGGATGCGGTACCGGCGCCCCACCACTTCTGGATCCATGCCCGGAGACGTGTCGGCATCCGGGGCATCCGCCCGGGGGGAGTTCTGACAGGAGGGGGGGTGAGACATGAGGGGGAGCCGCCCTTACGCGCGGGTAAGGATATCCCCCCTTCTCGTGCGGGAGGGGGATTGAATGCGTCAGGGGCAGCCGAAGCAGGAGGCGCTTCGGACCCTGGGGAGCAACCCGGCGGGCGGGGCCCGGCAGGGTTCCTTCCCTCTGGAGCGCTGGAACATCACTTTTGACGCAGTGAGGACACCGGATGGCTGGCTACGACTTCGACTTGTTCACATTGGGCGCGGGGTCGGGCGGCGTGGCGGCCAGCCGGCGAGCGGGGGCCTCCGGAGCGAAGGTGGCCATCTGCGAGGAGGGGCGCGTGGGCGGCACGTGCGTGCTGCGCGGGTGCGTGCCCAAGAAGCTGCTCGTGTACGCGGCGCACTACCGCTACGACATGGAGGACGCGGCCGGCTACGGCTGGACGGTGAACGGCCCCGCGCTGGACTGGAAGAAGCTCCAGGCGGTGAAGGCGAAGGAGCTGGACCGGCTGACGGGCATCTACGGGCGGCTGTTGCGCGACGCGGGCGTGACGCTGGTGGAGGGCCGGGGCCGGGTGGTGGACGCGCACACGGTGGAGGTCGCGGGCAAGCGCTACACGGCGGAGCGCATCCTGGTGGCCACGGGTGGGCGGCCCTACCTGCCGGAGGTAACGGGCATCGAGCACGCGCTCACGTCGGAGCAGGCGCTGGAGTTGCCCACGCTGCCGCGCCGGGTGGCGGTGGTGGGAGGCGGCTACATCGGCGTGGAGTTCGCGGGCATCTTCGCGGCGCTGGGCGCGAAGGTGACGATGTTGATTCGCGGCGACACGGTGCTGCGAGGCTTCGACAACGACATCCGCGCGGCGCTGACGCAGGAGATGCGCAAGAAGGGCGTGGACATCCGCCCGGAGACGTTCGTCCAGGACATCGAGAAGCGCGAGGACGGCACGCTCAGCCTGCTGACGCGCATGGGGGACACGCTGGAGGTGGACGCGGTGCTGTACTCCACCGGCCGCGTGCCCAACACGCAGGGCCTGGGCCTGGAGGAGGCGGGCGTGAAGCTGAACGAGCGCGGCGCGGTGGTGGTGGACGCGCAATCACGCTCGTCGGTGGAGAGCATCTACGCGGTGGGGGACGTGACGGACCGGCTCAACCTCACGCCGGTGGCCATCGCGGAAGGCCGCGCGATGGTGGAGACGCTGTACCGGAACAACCCGGTGACGATGGACCACGAGAACGTCCCGTCCGCCGTGTTCAGCCAGCCGCCCGTGGGCACGGTGGGGCTCACGGAGCGCGAGGCGATGGAGCGATACGGCAAGGTGGACGTCTATGTCTCCAGCTTCCGGCCCATGAAGCACACGCTGACGGGCCGGGATGAGCGGTCGATGATGAAGGTGGTGGTGGAGCGAGGCACGGAGCGCGTGCTGGGCTTCCACATGGTGGGAGCGGACGCGCCGGAGATCATCCAGGGGCTCGCGGTGGCGCTGAAGTGCGGCGTGACGAAGAAGCAGCTCGACGCCACCGTGGGCATCCACCCCACGGCCGCGGAGGAGTTCGTCACGCTGCGGGACAAGCGCCCGGATCCGTCGGAGAGCGCCACGATGCTGGAGCTGGGGCGCGAGGTGGTGGCCACGCCTCCGGGGGATACGCGCAAGTAGTCACGCCTCTTCGTCGGGGAGGAGCGTGCGGAGCAGCTCGTCGTCAGGGCCCAGCGGACGCCAGCCGGAAGGCGGAGGACTCACGCGAAGGGCTGCTCGGGCCTGTTTGACCCGCTCTTTGTGCGTATCAGGAGTATCAGCGGACCAGCAGCCGAGCACCTTCGCGACCTGGAAACGAGCTTCGTCATCCATCACAGCCGGCCAGCCCTGGGGGAGGCTCTCGGAGAGTTCTCGCACGAGCACGTCACGCACAAAACGTGTGACCTGTTTGCGCTGCTCCGCCTCGGCATGCAACCCACCCAACACCTGCACCCCAGCGATGTCATCCTTGCCAAGTTCCTCGGCAAGCTGATTCAGCGAAACGGCAGGCCGCGCCTCGGCGAAGGCTGTCAGCGAGCTGAAGCCGCGTTCGCGCACACGCTCATAAAGGCGGGCCTTCCAGTTGCCTTGCCAAGAACGGCCGTCGGTCATCGCGGTCCCCATTGAATGAACTTCATTGGGATGTCGTAGCGCTGCATCCGAGACGCGACAATGTTCAGGACCTCATTTCGCGTCAGCATGCGGCCAACTTCCACTTCAGCTTCACTCAATGCTTCCATGATCATCCGATTCCACTCGCCGGGCCACTTGCGTCCCTGCTTCCAGTTCCCCCCACCGTGAATCGCTTCGTGGTGCGCCCGCTCCATCCGGACACAGAACTGGTTGATGTCCATGTCGCCCTTGAATCCGCGCCGCTCGAACCACTCACGGTGCTCTTGAGGCAGCACATGATGCTTCGGGGCATCGGACATGCCCGCCCCCGCTCTGCCGGTTTCGTGCATCGCACGAACTTCGGGGCTGTCACCCAGCGCTTCACGCACGCCCTTGGGCAGGTCCCGAGGCGCCTGCGCCATCAGCACCTGTCCGCCGTGGATGAGGACGGCGGAGCTGACAGCGGGGACGGAGATGACGCCCGCCCGCACAAGCCTTCGCATCATCTCCACCCACTCGGCGGAGACCACCAGCCGCGAGCCCGTCATCACTCCTCCCGAGCTCATCACGAAGCCCACGCCCAGCGACGCAGGCGCTGAGGGAGGCAGCCGCGGCAGCGACACCTTCAGCGTGGAAATCATGGCGACCATCTCCACCGCCCGCACCGCCGCGAGGACCTGCCCACCGAGCTTCATGCTCGCGCGGGCCTCGCGATGAATCGCGTCGAATTCACGGGTCAGCTTCCCCATCAACTCGGGCATCGCGACTGCCGCCGCCTCCACCCGCTCCGGATCCTGGGAGGCGAGGTCCGCCAGCGCGGGCTCTATCAACTCCTGCACACGATGCAGGTCGACGAAGAGCTTCTCGACGCTGCACGTCGGACAGTTCCGGAGCACGGCGTCCGCGAGGTGGAGGAAGTCCACCCAGGTGGCCAGGAGCAAGGTGCCGAACATGGCCACCTGGAGCTTCGGCCCCGTCATGCGCAGGAGGCCCTGCTCCATGTTCGAGTCCTCCACCTCCGTGGCCACGCGTGTCAGCGCGGTGGCGCTCCCGAGCGCACCCTTCATCCACTTCACCTGACTGGAGCCATGGTCGAGGTAGCGGGTGAAGACGCCTTTGAGGCTCCACCCCAAGAGAGGCGGTGGACGGTCCGCCAGCTTGGATAGCGCGGCTTCAACGCCGCCGAGCGAGCCCTTCACGTCGGCAATGCCCGCGAGGACTGCATCGCGCGTCAATGCATCGCTGTCACGCGTGCCCTGGCGGCGCGGCGACCGTTGCTCCTGCCCGGAGAAGACGGACGTTCCACCCGGCGCGTATCTCAAGCTCCGCGGATGCGGCGCGGAAGCACATCCCGCGGCCAGCAGCACCACTGCCAGCAACAGCAAGACCATCCCACTTCGCACCATCCACTGCTCCCGGAAACTGGAGGCCATGGCAGCCCCTTCAGTCCGTCTCGCCCAACTCGAAAGCAGACGTGCCCGTGTGGTGCTTGCGCTTCGTGAGCTGGTGCTCGTCGCGGAGCTGGTTCTCGTAGAAGGGCAGGTGCGCGTCCGTGCGGAGCTTTCGCAGCGCTCGGATGGTCTCGTGCTCCGTGGTGTTGCTGTAGCCGTGCTTCGTGTGTCCGGTCGTGTAGTTCAGGGGCTGCAACACCATCCGCGTGGGGTAGCGGTTCTGCAGGATGTGGATGAGCTCGTGCCCGTACACGATGAACGCCGGCGCGGGGATGGGGTGCTGGTCGCGGGAGTAGTTGCGCTGCGTGCTGTCGCGCAGCCCGGAGCGCAGGCTGAGCTGTGAGCCGCGTCCCCCGGTGGGGCGCTTGCCCGCGAGCCCCGGCGCAGGTTCGCTCAACAGGTAGTCCTCACCGTGGCCGTCCTCGTCGTACCAGCCGAGCTCCTCCTCCATCGCGAACATGGGCTTGCTCAGCGCTTCACGCGCCTCGGTCAGCTCGGCATAGGGCTTCGACGTGGACGCCAGGCGCTGGCGCAGCTCACCCCACGGCTCATTGCCTCGCCGCGAGGACTCCTCGATGCGGGACAACTCCTGGGTCATCCCTTCGTATTCGGCCTTCAGGCGATTGAGTTCATCGGAGGTCGCCTGCAGCCGCAGCTTGTTGACCACCACCTTCTGCCGGAAGTTGGCGGAGGGCGTGAACGCCTGGGTCAACACCAGCGTCACCGGCCACTCCGGATCCGCCTCCGTGTCCTCGAGGATCCACCGCATCAACTCCCGGCCATGCGGGCGGGACAGCAGCCGCGCGTGGATGGCGCGCACCTCGCGGTTGCCGCGCGCGTATTGCGCCCCCGTGGGCAGCTTCACCGCGCCCGTGCCGTTGCGCAGCGCATCCCAGTCCGCGTCCAGCTGATTCAACACGGCGGTCCCCAGCGTCCCGCGGTCCGGCGTGAAGAGCTTCAGGCTGTTCACGTGGACGTAGTCCACCATCTCGATGTGCGTCTCCTGGATCTCCACGAGGAGCCGCATCAACAGCAGCCGCGACGCCCTGGAATGCGCGAGCCGCTCCTGCTCCAGGTCGCAGAGCCGGTACAGCAGGTGCTCCGCCGTATCGAGCGCCTTCAGCTTCGCGTCCACCCACGCCTGCTTGCCCGTGAGGAAGTACGAGGCCTTGCCCCAGCCACTCCAGTCCGCATGGAACGCATCGAGCGCGGCGCAGAACGGCCGGACGAAGTCATTCAGTCGCGACACGATGGGCAGCAGGTGACGAGGCTCCATGCCCAGGTCCGACTTGAAGTCATCCGACGTGCTCAACGCCATGTCCGCTCCCGGTGTCTCGACGGAGCGGGACGGTAGCACGCAGCCTCCTACTCGCAGGCTCGGGCCCGGGAGAGCAGGTACTCACGTTGCGGAGGCGTCCGCGCCATCGTCGCGGCCTGACGGAAGCAATCCGCCGCCCTGCCCCGCGCCCCTACCTGTTCCAGCAGCATGCCCTCCACGGCGAAGCGATACGGATACCGCCGCAGCACGGACTCCGAGCGCAAGGGCCCCAACGCCGCCAGCGCCTCGGCCGGCCCGCGCACGCGCGACAGCGCCACCACCCGCCCCAGCGCGACGATGGGCGACGGCTTGAGGGCAAGCAGCGCATCGTAGAGCCGCAGCAACCGGGCGCTGTCCTCCGGCCCCGGCGTGGACGCCTTCGCATGCATGAGGGCGATCTCCGCTTCCAGGTGCAGCGGAGTCAGCACCGTCCCCATCGAAGCGCGAAGGTGCCAGAGCCCTCGCGACATCAAGAGGGGCGACGACTCCGTCCCGGTCCGCGCCTCCTGCGGCACGAACGCGCCCCGCGCATCCACGCGCCCCGGAAGCCCTGCGGTGCGGAAGCAGAACAGCGCCGCCAGCGCATGGCCCTCCGGTGTCACGGTCCCCGAGTGCGACAGCAACACCTCCGCCAGGCGCAGCGCCTCCGAGCACAGCTCCGCGCGGGACAGGTCATGGCCCTCGGAGGCTTCGTAGCCTTCGTTGAAGAGCAGGTAGAGCGCGGCGTGCACCGCGCCCAGCCGCTCCGGCAGCACCTCCGGAGAAGGCACCTCCAGCGTGGCGCGGCAGGTGCGCAGCGTCCGCTTCGCGCGCACCAACCGCTGCGCCACGGTGGGCTCGTCCGCGAGCAGCGCGGCGGCGACCTCACGCACGGAGAAGCCACACGCCACCTTCAGCGTGAGCGTCACCTGCATCTCGCGGGAGAGCGCCGGATGACAGCACGCGAAGAGCAACCGCAGCGCATCGTCCGGAAGCTCCGCCGCGAAGCGCGTGGGTTCTTCCGGCGGCCCGGCCTCCTCCTCGGATTCCGATTCCTCCGGCACCTCCGGCGCGCGCTGCCGCAAGAGGTCCGTCAGTCGGTTCAGCGCCACGCGCAGCAGCCACGCGCGAGGCTGCTCGGGAATGCCATGGAAGCC
Organism: Corallococcus sp. AB045; assembly: GCF_003668895.1. Lineage (NCBI taxonomy): Bacteria > Pseudomonadati > Myxococcota > Myxococcia > Myxococcales > Myxococcaceae > Corallococcus > Corallococcus sp. AB045. The sequence continues at coordinate 28,494 of NZ_RAWN01000013.1, read as the reverse complement.
CCACGTCCGAGCCGCCTGGAGCATGGCGAACTGCACCGAGTCCTCCGCCAGGTCCAACCGCCCCAGCCCCACACGCCGGGCCAGGGCCGCGACGAGCCCCGCGGACCACTCGCGAAAGGCCAGCTCCAGCACCTGCGTCGCGGAGGACACGCCGTCAGACCTCTTCGATGGCGCGAAGCTCGACCTCACCGCCGTAGCGCAGGTGTGGACACGGCCGGGCCAGGGCCACGGCGGCGTCATACGAATCCGCGGACAGGATGAAGAGGCCGCCCACCACGTCCTTCACCTCCGCGTACGGCCCGTCCGACACGAGCAACTGTCCCCCCTGCTGCTTCAGGCGCCGGCCGCCCTCGTCGCGCAGCTTCTCGCCCTGGAGCAGGCGGCCCTCCTGGAGCAGCCCGTCACTCCACCGGGCGTACTCCTCCACGATGGCCTGCAGCTCTGCGGGGGACATGGCGGCGAAGTGGGCGGGGTTCTCGTGCAGCAGCATCAGGTAGCGGGCCATGGGACGGACCTTTCGGGGGACAGCGGGGGTTTCGTCGAAAAAGACGGCCCACGTCGCGGAGGATCGACATACCTACCTCACCGCCCAGTGCGCACACTCACTCCGTGGACAGAGAACACTCGTTTCGCGCTCACGGGTGACACGTCACCCGGGGGTGCCTACCCCTGAAGGTCAGGAGGCGCGGGCAACGGGCGTGAGCAAGGGCGGACGATGGTTGGGGGGAATGATGGGGGCGTTGCTGCTCGCGGGATGTCCGTCCGCGTGCAACACGAAGGAGTCGTCACGTCCATTCCAGCTCACGGGGCAGGTGGGGTCGCGTGGGGCGGGCTTCGCATCGGCGCTGTACCAGACGACGGGCGTGCGGATGGAACCGCGCAACCGCATCCGGTGGGCGAACAACGGCGCCGTATTCGACGTGATGGTGGAAGAAATCGGCCGGGCCCGCGCCTCCATCCACATCGTGATGTTCATCTGGCGGCCAGGCCGTGCGTCCGACCGGATGATTGAAGCGTTGGCCGCGCGTGCCCGGAAGGGCGTGCACTGCCGCGTGCTGGTGGATCCGCTGGGCAGCGGTCCCTTCGAGACGGAGGTAAAGCCCCGGCTGCAAGCGGCCGGCTGCGAAGCCCACCTGTTCCGCCCGCTGCCGGCGGACGAGAACCTGGCGCGCAACCACCGCAAGATTCTCGTGGTGGACGGCAAGGTGGCCATCACCGGCGGGCTCGCCATCCAGGACGAGTGGCTGGGCGACGCGCGCAATGAAAAGGAATGGCGCGACACCAACGTGCGGGTCCAGGGCCCGGTGGTGGCGCAGCTCCAGCAGGCGTTCGCGGAGAACTGGCAGGAGACGACGGGCGAGCTCCTGCCCCAGACGGACTTCCCCACGCTGTCGGTGGACCAGCCCGGCCTGGACGCCGCGGGTGAGGGTTGGGCGGCCTTCGTCAGCAGCACGGCGAACCCGGAGGTGACGCGCGCGGAGCGGCTGACGCAGCTGATGGTGAAGGCGGCGAAGAAGCGGCTGTGGATTTCGCAGGCGTACTTCACGCCCAACGACGCACTGACGGCGCTGCTGGTGGAGAAGGCGCGCGCGGGCGTGGACGTGCGGGTGCTGGCGCCGGGGGACAAGAATGATCAGCGGGCCATCACGGTGCTCCAGCGCCAGACCTACGACACGCTGCGGGCAGCGGGAGTGCGTCTCTGGGAGTACCAGCCGTCGATGATGCACGCGAAGACGATGCTGGTGGATGAACGGCTCGTGCTGGTGGGGTCCATCAACTACGACGCGCTGTCGTTCAATCTGCTGGAGGAAGGTTCGCTGGTCCTGGAGGACGTGGAGGCGGCACGTCAACTGGAGGCCATCTTCCTGGACGACCTCACGAAGGCGCGCGAGGTCCAGGCCGAGCGCGCCGGGCGCTAAAGGCTGGCTGTCCGCTTTCACGCGTGCCCCCTGGAAACAGTGGGCAAGGGGCGGGCCGTGTGCTCAAGAAGTGCTCCAGGGACCGCGAGGGTCGCGGCCGGGAGGCATCGCCATGAGCAGCGCAGCTCCTCGTCATCTCTTCGTCGCGGGCGCCACGGGCGCCACGGGCCGCACGCTGATGCGTCAGGCCCTGGCCAGGGACGTGTCCGTGACGCCGCACGTGCGCCCCAAGAGCGCGAACACGGAGCCCGCGAACAGCTGGCCGAAGAAGGCGGTGCTGGAGCTGGCGGACGGGCCCGCGCTGGTGGAGGCAATGAAGGGCAGCACGACGGTGCTCCAGCTCATCGGCACGATGCGCAAGCGCTTCGCGGCCGGGGACACCTACGAGTCGAGCGACATCGGCACCACGCGGCAGCTGGTGGACGCGGCGAAGGCGGCGGGGGTGGACCACTTCGTGCTGCTCACGTCGGTGGGCGCGGGAAGCCCGGTGGGCGCGTACCTCAAGGCCAAGGCGGAAGCGGAGCGCATCGTCCGCGAGAGCGGCATCCCCTACACCATGGTGCGGCCCCCTGCGCTGGAGGGCGAATACCACGCGCCGCCCGGCATCCTGCACACGCTGGGCAAGCTGCCGCTGCTGCACCACCTGAAGCCCATGCACCTGGACCAACTGGCCGCAGTGCTCCTGCGCATCTCGGAGCGACGGGCGCCGCTCGACACGGCCCTGGAAGGCAAGCGCCTCTGGGCGGAGGTCGAAGCGGTAGGCCGGTAGCTGTCAGACCCTCCAGGTAGGAAGTCTCCTCCGCCGAACGAGCGCGTGACGCATGGAGGAGCTAGAATGAGGAAGATGGCGACCCGAGACCAGTTGCTTGCCCAGGCCCTGCGACTCTCACCGGAGGACCGCAGACGGCTCGCTCATGACCTGCTCGACAGCCTGGATGAAGGCGTGGAAGCCCCGGATGCCGAGGCGGCCTGGGGCGAGGAAATCAGCCGCCGCGCCCAAGAGGTCCTGGACGGCACAGCGGAGCTCCTCGATTGGGACGACGTACGAAAACAAGTGAATGAGGAGTTGGAGCGAATGCGGCGATAGGTGCTCCCATGCGCACCCGACTGCATCACGCCGCCAAGCCGGAGATGCTCAAGGTCGCCAAGTGGTACGAGAACCAACGCACAGGACTCGGTAGCCACTTTGTTGGAGTCATGCATCAAGCAATGACCTCCATTAACGAGCATCCAGACCGCTGGCCCTTCTGGCCAGACCTCCGTCACACGCCGCCCATCCGCCGCTTCCTGCTTCCGGATTACCCCTTCGCCCTGCCCTACCTCGTCCGCGACGAGGACGTGGTGGTGCTCGCCGTCGCGCACCTGCGCCGCCGGCCGGACTACTGGCTGCCCCGCGCGCGAAGCCGCCCGTAGGCCTACTCCTTCACCGCGCCAGCCGTAAGCCCGGACACGATGCGCCGCTGGAACAGCACCGTGAGCACCACCAGCGGCAGCGTGGCCACCACCGACGCGGCGGCGATCTCTCCCCACGGTTCCTTGTACTCACTGGCGAAGAGGCTGATGGCCACCGGCACCGTGCGCTTCTCCGGCGTGGACAGGAACGTCAGCGCGTAGAGGAACTCGTTCCACGCGAAGATGAAGACCAGGATGGCCGTCGTCGCCAGGCCCGGCGCCGCCAGGGGCAACAGCACCCTTCGGAACGCCCCCACCGGCGTGCACCCATCCACCCGCGCCGCGCGGTACAGCTCGTCCGGCAACTGGCGGAAGAACGACGTCAGCACCCACAGCGTCAACGGCAGCGCGAACGTCGTGTACGGCAGCGCCAACCCCACCAGGCTGTCCCGCAGCCCCACTGCGTTGAGGATGAGGTACAGCGGGCTCACCGTCGCGATGGGCGGGAACATCGACACGCCCAGCGCCGCGGACAGCAGCAGTCCCCTCCCCCGGAACTCCAGCTTCGCCAGCGCGAACGCCGCGGACGCGCCCACCGTGAGGCAGAACACCGTCGTCAGCGTCGCCACCACCAGCGAGTTCAACACCGCCCACAGGAACGGCCGCCCGAACAACACGCTCTCGTAGTTCGCCCCCGTCAGGTGCGAAGGCCACGGCCGGGTCAGCTCCCCGTCCGGCCACAGGCTCGTGAGCACCTGCCACAGGAACGGCCCCAGGAAGAACGTGAGGAACGCCACCACGGCCAGCGCCGTGCCCAGCCCCGGCCGCTTCATCGCCGCCCCTCCTCGCGCCCCAGCCAGCGCAGCCACACCACCGCCAGCAGCACCACGCCCAGGAACGTCGCCACCGACAGCGTGCTGCCGTACCCGAAGTCCCCGGAGCGCATCAGCGTCTTGTACGCGTAGATGCTCAACGTCTCCGTCGTGTTCGCCGGCCCGCCCTCCGTCAGCACGTAGATGGCGTCGAACACGCGGAACGCGTCCAGCGACCGGAACAGCACCGCCAGCAGCAGCGCGGGCTTCAGCAAGGGAATCGTGATGGACCGGAACTGCCGCCACCCCGACGCCCCGTCCACGCGCGCCGCCTTGTAGAGGTCCTCCGGAATGCCCTGCAGCCCCGCCAGCACCAGCAGCGCCACGAAGGGTGTCGTCTTCCACACGTCCACCAGGATGGCCGCGTGCAACGCATACCCCGGCGCTCCCAGCCAGTTGATCTCCGCCCCACCCAAAAGCCGATTGATGAGCCCGTAGTCCGGGTTGAACATCCACGCCCACAGCCGAGCGCTCACCACCGTGGGAATCGCCCACGGCACCAGCACCGACGCGCGCAACAAGCCCCGCCCCGGGAACGCGCGGTTGAGCAGCAGCGCCAGCGGCACCGCGAGCAGCAGTTCTACCGCCACCGCCACCGCCGTGAAGTACGCCGTGTTCCCCAGCGCGGACCAGAAGCGCGCGTCCCCCATCAGGTAGACGTAGTTCTCCAGCCCCGTGAAGCGCCGCTCGCCGAACACCAGGATGAAGCGGTGCAGGCTCAGCCATATCGCCGCCAGCACCGGGTACAGCGCCACCACGGCCAGCACCAACACGGCCGGCGCCACCAGCAGGTACGCCTGCCGCCGCTCCCGCGCCTGCGAACCCACGCCGCTCATTTCTCCTCCGGAGGCTGCTCACCGGTCAGGTGATCCACCTGCTTTTGCGCGCGCGTGAGCGCCACCTCCGGAGTCCGCAGGCCCGCCACCGCGGCGGAGAACTCGCTCTGGAGCACATCCGCGATGAGCAGGTAGTACGGCGTCACCGGCCGGGGGCGAGCCCGCACCAGCGCCTCCTTCAGGCTCGCGATGAACGGCTCCTCCGCGCGCAGCTCCGGGTCGTCATACAGCGCCATCCGTGGCGGGTTGCGCGCGTAGTGCAGCGCCAGCACGCGGTTCGCCTCCGGGGACGTCAGGTGCGCGATGAGCCGGGCCGCCGCCTTCCTGCGCGCGGGCGACACATGCGCGTTCACCGCGAGCTGCCACCCGCCCAGCGTCCCCCACCCCGGCTGTCCATCCTTCGTCGGCAGCGGCGCGATGCCCACCTTGCCCCGGATGGGCGAGCCCTCCGCCTGCGCCTCGCTCCACGCATAGGGCCAGTTGCGCATGAACACCGCGCGGCCCTCCTGGAACACGCGCCGCGACTCCTCCTCGCCAAAGCCCGTGACCGTCTGCGGCGACAGCCCGTCCGCGATGAGCCCATGCAGGTACGTCAGCGCCTCGCGAGCGGGCTCCGTCTCCAGGAGCACGCGCCCGTCCTTGCCCAACGACTGCCCACCGTGGCCCCAGATGGCCTCGTACACGTTGCAGGTCAGGCCTTCATATTGCCGGCCCTGCCACACATAACCCTGGATGCCGGGCGTCTTCGCCATCGCGTCGCGGGTGAAGCGCCGCAGCTCCTCGTAGGTGCGCGGCGCGCGAGGCACCAGGTCCGTGCGGTAGTAGAGGACGCCCACGTCCACGTACCAGGGCACCGCGTACGTGCGTCCGTTCATCACGACGGCGTCCACCGGCCCGGGCAGGAACTCCTCGCGCAGGCGCTCGGGAGGAAAGTCCTCGGACAGGTCCGCCACCCAGCCCGCGCGAGCGAACTCCGGCACCCAGACGACGTCCGCCACCAGCACGTCGAAGTCCTTGGCCCCGCCCTGCAACGACGTGAGGAAGAACTGGTGCGCCAGGTCCGACGAATTCGGCAGCGCCTCCGTCACCAGCTCCACGTCCGGATTGGCGCGCTCATACTGCGCCAGCAGCTCACGGAACGGCTTCGGGTCCCCCCACAGCGGCTGGAACTTGAAGACGATGCGAGTGCGGCCCGCGGTGCCCGCCTCCTCGGACGAGCGCCGGCAGCCTCCAACAGAGAGGCCCAGCGCGACGAGGAGGACAAGGAGGCGGCCCATGCGCCCGGATGACTCCAGCGAGAAGGCCCACCGTCAACGACAAGCCCCGCGCCCGGTCATCCAGGCGACACGGGCACCAAGGCCCCCGGTCCTGGCGCGAACAACCGCCGGGCCGTGGCCCCCACCGCGCGGCACGCGAGCGCATCCACCGCGCCGCCCACCAGCCCACCGGCCAGCGGCACCACCTTGGACAGGTTCACGACGCCCTTCTGCGACGCCTTGCTCACCAGCCGGAAGCCCACCGCGCGGTTGATGCTGCTCAGCGCATGCATTGGCACAGCCTCCAGCGCGCGCATGCCCAACTGTTGGCTGATCTCGATACCGGCCTGCTTCACCACTTCCTTGCCAATGTCCCCCACGATGGCCAGCAGCGTGAGGGTCCGCACGCGGTCCTCCTCCACGTCGTGCCCGTGGATGCGAGCGATGGCGCCCACCAGCCGCGCCTGCACCATCCACGACACGCCCAGGCCCGCGGGCAGGGACACCGGCAGGGTGAGCAGACCGCCCAGCCCGGACAGGAAGCCCGTGGTGAACAGCTTCCCCGTCTCCCAGTGGATGAGCGAATCGATGCGCGCTTCGTGGTCCGCGTAGCGCGTGTCGCGCAGATACTCGTCCGCCAGCCCCGTCGCGCTGCACAGCGGCCCCAGGCCCTCGAAGCCCGCGTCCAGCACTGCGTTCACGACTTTCAGCGGCTTCGACATGCGTCCATCCTCCACGATGAGGCCAGCCCCGCATCCTACCCGGCGGAGGTCCCCTGCTGGAGCCAGGCGGCTCCGCCACCGGCCCCCCAGTCCGTCCTCCAGGCAGGCACGCGAACCCCATACGCGGCGTCCCACGCGAGCCTGCCGGCCCGTCGAGGTCCGAGCCATCCCACGCACGGGGTATGGCCAAACCCACGCACTGGAGTGAAGCATGAATTCTTGCCACGCGGCCGGCCTGAGACAGCATCCGCCGCCAATCCCAGACACCCCGAAGGAGCCCTGGATGTACGAGTATCACGTGGATGCCTTTGTCCCGCCCGCCCCCGGCTGCAACTCCACGGACCCGGGCTGGAACCCCAAGCGCTGCGGCGACTTCGCGAAGTTCCTCAACAACTACGCCGCGCAGGGCTGGAAGCTGCACTCCAGCGAATACCGCGCCGTCACCGCGACCAAGGGCTGTGGCACCGCGACGGGCTCCTGGCTGGTGTGCGTCTTCGAGCGGACGAAGCAGGAATGAGCCCGGGCCACCCGCCCGCGCGGGCCGAACCGCCGCCCTGGGAGGGCAACCCCTACTCCGCCCTCGCCCTCTTCCCCGAGGAGGCCCGCGAGCTCCAGGCCGCGCCCGCGCCCCAGCCCACGCGCCTGCCCTGGTGGCTCAACCCGCTGTGCCTCGTCGCGGTGGGGCTCGTCCTGCTGTACCGCCACGGGGTGCCCCACCGCTGGAAGCGGCAGTGCATCTACACGCCCACGTGCTCGCTGTACGGGCTCCAGTCCCTGAAGAAGTACGGCCTCTGGCGCGGAGTCCTCCGCACCTGGGCGCGCATCCGGCGCTGCAACGACGTGCTGTTCCTCGGGGGAACCGACCTGCCATGAGGCGCCCTACTCCGGCACCGGAGCGGTCATCTCCCTCGGAGGAACCCGCGGCAGGCGCACGGTGAACACCGTGCCTTCCGCCGCGGACGACCGCGCGTCCACCGTCCCGCCGTGCGCCAGCACCAGCTGCCGCACGATGTAGAGCCCCAGCCCGATGCTGCGCTCGGAGCGCCCCGCCGTCGTGCCGCGCTGGAGCGGCTCGAAGATGCGCGGGAGCATCTCCGGGGGAATGGGGTCGCCCCCGTTGCGCACGTGCACCACGACGGCGTCCTGCTCGCCCCGGCTCTCCACGCGCACCGGCGTGTCCTCCGGGCTGTACTTCAACGCGTTGCCCAGGATGTTGGACAGCACCTGCGCCATCCGGTCGGAATCCCACGACCCCTGCCCATCCCCCACCTGCTCCATCTGGAGGGTGCGCTCCGGGTGCGCCGTGCGCGCCTCCTCCACCACCTGCAGCGTGAGCGCGTGGAAGTCACACGGCGCCGCGTGCACCGGGATGCCGCCGCCCATGCGCGCCTGCGTGAAGTCCAGCAGGTCGCGGATCATCCGAGTGGCCCGCTCCGCCGCGGACAGGACGCGCGCCGCCGCCTTCGCGTGCCACGGCTGGATGTCGTCGCGCCGGAGCATCAGCGACGCGCCAGTGAGGATGGCGCCCAGCGGGTTGCGCAGGTCGTGGCTGACGATGCCAATGAGCTGCTGCTCGAACTCCACCCGAGCCTGTGCCTCGTGCACCAGCTTCTGCCGCTCCTCCTCCGCCCGCCGCCGCTCCGTGATGTCGCGCATGGCGCCCACGATGCGCCGCGCCTTCCCGCTCTCGCCGCGCAGGATGGAGCCCTGCGCCGCCACGTACGCGTACTCCCCGTCCTTGCGCAGCACGCGGTACTCGTCCTGCCACCGGTCTTCGTCCGAATCGAACGCCCGCTGCAGCCCCGCCAGCACCCGCTCGCGGTCCTCGCCGTGGATGTGCCTGCGCCACCACGCCGCGTCCGCGCCCACCTCTTCCACCGGGAAGCCGAAGACCTCCTCCGTCGCGTCGCCAATCCAGTGCATCGCGTCCGTCTGGAGATCCAGGTCCCAGATGGCGTCGAAGCTCGCGTGCGCCACCAACTGGTAGCGCTCCTCGGAGCGGCGCAGCGCCTCCTCCGTGCGCTTGCGCAGCCGCACCCCTTCCGCCTCGCGCAGCGCCCGCCGCACGCTGGGGCCCAGCCGCTCCAGCCGGTCCTTCAGCACGTAGTCCGTGGCGCCGCGCTTGAGCAGCTCGATGGCGCGGTCCTCGCCCAGCGCACCGGACACGAAGAGGAACGGCGTGTCCGGACACACGGCCTTCGCCGCCTCTAGCGCGCTCATCCCGTCGAAGCCCGGCACGTTGTAGTCCGACAGGATGAGGTCGAACTTCCCCTTCTCCAGCGCCGCGACGAAGGCCGCCCGCCCCTGCACGCACTCCAGCTTCGAAGGCAGCCCGCCCTCCTCCAGCTGCGCGGCCACCAACTGCGCGTCCAGCGGGCTGTCCTCCAGCAAGAGGATGGACAGGGGCCGCTCCGCCGATGGCAGAGTCGTCAGGTCCAGCGCGGCGCCGCCGCGTGCGCTCACTTCGAGGCTCCGGACGCGCCAGGGGAGCCCGGCGGCGGCTGGTTCACCACCGCCCAGAACAACCCCAGCTCGCGCAGCGCGGACACGAAGTCCGGGAAGGCCACCGGCTTCACCACGTAGGCATTCACGCCCAGGCCGTAGCTGCGCGCCAGGTCCCGCTCCTCGCGCGACGAGGTGAGCATCACCACCGGCACCGCCTTCAGCTCCGGGGCGCCCTTCACCTTCTCCAGCACCTCCAGCCCGTCCACCTTCGGCAGCTTCAAATCCAACAGCACCACCGCCGGGTGGCCGTCCTGCCGGTTCGCGTACTCGCCCTTGCGGAAGAGGTAGTCCAGCGCCTGCTGTCCGTCGCGCACCACCACCACCTCGTTGGCCAGGTGCACCTCTTCCAGCGCCGCCAGTGTGAGCGCCACGTCGTTGGCGCTGTCTTCCACCAGGAGGATCCGCTTGAGGTCAATCACGCGTGCGTCTCGACTTTCTTCTCCACTGGAGAAGCGCGGGGCAGGGTGAAGGTGAAGGACGCGCCCTGCCCCACGGCGCCCTCCGCCCAGGTCCGTCCTCCATGGCGCGACACGATGCGCCGCACGTTCGCGAGCCCGATACCGGTGCCCTCGAACTCCTCGGCCGTGTGCAGGCGCTGGAAGACGCCGAACAGCTTGTCCACGTACTGCATCTCGAAGCCCACGCCGTTGTCGCGCACCCACACCGCGACCTCGGTCTCCGTCTCCCGAGCCCCCACCTCGATGAGGGCCTCCGGCTTGGGACGGGTATACTTCAGCGCGTTCGCCAACAGGTTGTGGATGACCTGCCGCAGGAGCGCCGGGTCGCCTTCCACCGTGGGCAGGCTTCCCACCCGCCACTCCACCTGCCGCCCGGTGGCCTCCGGCATCAGGTCGCGCCGGGCCTCCTCCACCAACTGGCCCAGGTCCACCCGCGACTGGCGCAGCTCCGCCCGGCCCATGCGGCTGAACGCGAGCAGGTCATCCACCAGCGTGCCGCCCTGCTTCGCCGCGCCCGCGATGGTGGTGAGGTAGCCGCGCGACACGTCGTCCAGCTTCGCGCCCGCCCGCCGATCCAGCAACTGCGCGAAGCCGGTGATGTGGCGCAGCGGCGCGCGCAGGTCGTGCGACACGGAGTAGCTGAAGGACTCCAGCTCCTTGTTCGCCTCCTGCAGCTGGGCGGTGCGCTCCCGCACGCGCTTCTCCAGGCCCGTGTTGAGGTGGCGGATCTCCTCCTCCGCCCGCTTCAGGCTCTCCATCATGCGGCGCTCGTCGTCGATGTCCGTGTTGGTGCCGAACCAGCGGACGATGCGCCCTTCGCCGTCCCGCACGGGCATGGCGCGCGACAGGAACCAGCGATAGCTGCCGTCCGCGCGGCGCAGGCGGAACTGGTCCTCCCACAGCGTCCCCTCGCGCAGGGCCGCGCTGAAGTGCTCCAGCACGCGCCCGGCGTCCTCCGGGTCCAGCAGCTCGTTCCAGTCCTTCTCCCCCACCTGCGAGGGCGTCGTCCCGGTGTAGTCGTACCAGCGCTGGTTGAACCAGAACATGCGCCCGTCCGGCTCCGCCATCCACGACAGCTGCGGGATGGAGTCCGCCAGCGTGCGGAACTGCTGCTCGCGCTCCTTGAGCTCCGCGGCCAGCGCCTCGATGCGCCGGCGCGCCAGCACCTGCTCCGTCACCTCCCAGGACACGGACACGATGCCGTCCACCTTGCCCTCGGCGTTGCGCAGCGGCTGGAAGGTGAGGTTGAAGTAGCCCTCGGGCGCCTCCTGCCCCACGTCGCGCCCCAGGCGCATGGGCACCTCGTGGCCGCGGTAGGTCTCGCCGGTGCGGTAGACCTCCTCCAGCTGGGCCACCTGCCCCTGGTCCTTGAGCTCCGGCAGCGCCTGGCGCACGGTCAGGCCCAGGAGCGGCCGGGACCCGGTGAGCTTCAGGCGCAGGTCGTTGGCCATCTCGAAGACGAGCTCCGGCCCGCGCAGCACGGTGATGGCGGCGGGCAGCTGCTTGAGCACCGCGAACAGGTTGCGCCGCTCCGCCTGCGCCGTCTCGTACAGGCGCGCGTTCTCCAGCGCCACGCTGGCCATCTGCGCCAGCTGCACGGCGATGGTCTCGTCCTCCGCGTCGAAGTCGCCCTCCAGCTTGTCGGACACCTGCATCAGGCCCAGGTTGCGGCCGTCGTGCCCCACCAGCGGCACCGCGAGGAAGCCCTTCAGGGGCAGCGCGGGCGGCGGCGCGGGCGGCGCCTGGGTGTAGTCCGCGTGCTGGCGCAGCTCCTCGCGCGTCAGACGCAGCGGCCGGTTCTCCTGGCACACCCGGACGAAGAGGCCGCGCTCGTCCACGGACACCTGGGCGGCGCCGGGCGCCAGCGGATCATGATCCACCGCGGACAGCGAGCCGAGCGGCGGTGCATCCCGGCCGGCCGCCACCTGCACGAAGGACTGGTTCGCGCCAATCAGCTTGCGAGCCTTGAGCGTCACGAGCTCCAGGATGGCCGGCACGCTGCCCGCCGCGTTGAGCGCCAGGCTCGCGCGCGACAGGCCACGAAGCTGCTCGGTGCGGCGCAGCTCGCCCGCCATCAGCCGGGCCCGCTCCGCGTCAGCGCGCTTGCGCGCGGTGATGTCCTGCACGGTGCCCACGAAGCGCACCGGCTTGTCGTCCTGGAAGTGCGTGCGGCCCGTGGCGCGCACCCAGCGCTCCACGCCGTCCTTCAAGCCCACGGTGCGGTAGGCCACGTCGTAGTCGCCCTTGCCGCTGGGGTCCCAGCTGAGCGCGATCGCGCGCTGCACGGCGTCCCGGTCCTCCGGGTGCAGGCCCGCGAGGAACTTGTCGTAGGACGACTCCGAGTCGGGCGGCAGGCCGAAGAGCGCCTTGCAGCGCGCGTCCCACTTGAGCTCGCCCGTGACCACGTCCATGTCGAAGGTGCCCAGCTGGGTGGCCGTCAGCGCCAGGCGCAGGCGCTGCTCGCTGTCCACCAGCGCGGCCTGCTGCTTTCGCAGGTCCAGCGTGAGCGCCTCCGTGTGCCGGCGCGCGCGCACGAACTCCGTCACGTCGGTGGCCAGGGTGATGATGCCGGACGCGGTGCCGTCCACCTCCACCATCGGGTGGTAGATGACGTTGAAGAAGACGGAGTCCGGCTGGCCGTCGCGCACCAGCTTCACCTCGAATTCCGGCCGCACGAAGGGCTGCTTCGTGCGCACCACGCCGCGAAGCACCTCCATCACCTCCGGCTGCGAGGCCATCTCCGGGAACGCGTCCAACATCGTCTGGCCCGGCGTCACCCGCCGGCCCACCAGCAGCTCGTAGTAGGGGTTCGCCAGCTCGAAGACGAAGTCCGGCCCGCGCGTGATGGAGATGCCCACCGGGGCCTGCATGAAGAACGCATGCAGCCGCTCGCGGTGGACGGCCTCCAGGGCGTGGCGCTCGCGCTCGCGCAGCGACTCCTCGTGCCGCTGCACGGCTTCGCGCGCCAGGTGCAGCTCCACGAACATGGACACCTTCGCCAGGAGGATTTCAGGCCGCAGCGGCTTGCGCAGGTAGTCCACCGCGCCGTGCGCGTAGGCCGCCAGCCACTCCTTCTCTTCGCCGTCGCCCGCGGTCATCAGCAGCACGGGCGTGCGCCGGCTGCGATCGCGCTCACGCAAGAGGCCCAGCACCTCCACGCCCGTCATGTCGCCCAGGTTCATGTCCATCAGGACGGCGGCGAAGTCCTCGTCCAGCACCCGCCGCAGGGCCTCGCGTCCGGAGGTGGCGCGCACCAGCCGCTGCCCCAGGGGCGTGAGGATGCCCTCCAGCGCCAGGAGGTGCCCGGGCGTGTCGTCGACGAGGAGGATGCTGGCCCTGGGGGAAGACGCGGGCGCGGACGCGGCGGCGGAGGACATGGTGGAGGCTCGGGGGACGGGCTCCTCTTCCCTTTAGGCTGGCAGGCACGCGGTGGGGGACGGGCCCGGCTTCGGTGTGTCCCCGTTGACGGCAGGACAACACTCCACGCCGCAACCTGCCTCCTCCCTCCCGTCGATTCCAGCAGAACCCTTGGGCGTCCTCCGTTTACCGCCCCCTCGTCCGCCGGGGGACACACCAGGAGGGCGCCCGTCCCCCAGGCCGCACCTCGCTGGCGTTCCAGGCTTCCCGGGCGATCAGGGCGAGGGCAGCCGGCGCAGGGACGTCATGGGAAAGGGCGCCCAGAAGGGCGTCGCCAGGCTCTCCCCTTCCAGCGGGAACCAGGGCCCGTCCCTTCCCGCCAGGACGTGGAAGTCCTGCGCGGGAGTGAAGCCCTGGCCCACCAGCGCCACCCGTTCACCCTTCGCGTTGGTGGCCACGTCCAGCACGAGCACCGTGTGGCCGGGGCTGCCACCCAGGACGAAGAAGTCCCCTGAGCGCAGCTGCTCCCGCGTGGGACGGGCGCCCTCCGCCTGGAGCGACAGGGTGCCCGCGTAGGTGAAGAGCAGGTTCAGGTAGTTGCGGAAGGCCACCCGCGAGCTGTCCGCCGCCGCGCTCCCCGGCACCCACGTCACCTTCGAGCCGGCGACGCGCGCCCGCTCTCCAGCCGCGTACCGGGGCCAGGACGCCAGGTGGCCGCTGGTGAAGCGGTAGGCGATGCGCTCCGACTGACCGGACGCCCAGCGCCACTCCGCGTGAAGGCGCAGGATGGAGTCCGCGCACTGCTGGAGGTTCGCGGTGCCCACGTCCAGCTCCCCCACCGCCGCGAGCCGGGAGTCGGAGGCCGCCAGCACGGTATTGCCCTGGAAGTCGCGCACGGGAGAGCCTTCCGGGCGCAGGGGCAGGCCGCGCAGCCAGGCGCCAAAGGAGCCCACCTCCAGGGGCACGCGCGTGTAGCCCTCCGGGGGCGCGAAGGTCTCCTCCAACGAGCGCACCTGGGCGGAGGCCGGCAGCCACGGGTAGCGCGTCCGCTCCTCCGCCGTGGGGGCCCGAGTCGAGACCTTCGCCCGCCCGGCCGCTTCACAGCTCACCAGGGACAGCGCGGCGGTGAGCAGGGTGGCCAGTGCCAGCAGGGGGCGGAAGGGTCCCATCGCGGTCAAGAGGCGGGCTCCAGGAAGACAGAGGCCGGGGAAAATCCCGGACCATGCCCTGGGACACCGCACGCGGGCCGCGGGGTCCCTTCGTTGGGCGTGGATCCACGAGGGCACCGGAGGAGTTCTTCGCCGGACGCTCGCCACGACGGGCAGGTGCGCCCCGGGGGGCGAGCACTACCTTTTGAAAGCCATGCACCGTCGGGCAAGCCTCGTGCTGCTCAATACGCTGTCCCTGTCGCGACTGCCGCTCGCCGCGGTGTTCATCGCGGTGTCGGACCTGCGCATGAGGGCCTTCCTGGTGGTGCTGGCCGCGGCGACGGACTTCCTGGACGGCTGGATTGCCCGGCACCGGGGACTGGCCACGCGCGTGGGAGCGCTCATCGACCCGGTGGCGGACCGCGCCTTCATGGTGACGGCCTTCATCGTGTGTCTGCTGGATGGGCTCATCGACCCGGTGGAGCTGACGCTGCTGCTCCTGCGGGACATCGGCACGGCCATCGGCTTCATCGTCGCCAGGGTGCGGCCGGACATGCGGACCATCGAGCTCAAGGCGCGGATGCTGGGCAAGGTCGTCACGACGTTGCAGCTCGCGGTGTTGCTGTGCGTCCTGCTCTACCCGCCGCTGGTGCGGCCGCTCGTCGCGCTCGTCGCGATGCTGTCGCTGGCGTCGGTGGTGGACTACTCGCGGGCGGTGTGGCGCCAGCGTCAGCACCGGGAACGGCCGCCGTCCCGGCCGTCCTCGCGCATTCCCCATGGGCCCACGGGTGCGCCCATGGGGTCCGTGCGGGAGTGACACGAACGCCTCACGCGGGCACGGCGCGCGTGGCCACGGAGACGGCCAACCGGTCGCGCTCGCGCTCCATGGCGGCGCGCTCGCCGTCGGACAGGGCGTCCCAGACCTCGTCCATCGTGTCGAGCAGCGCGTCCGCTTCGGGTGAATCTCCGCCGGGCGCGCGGGCACGGACGAGGGCCAACTTGTGCAACAGGGTTCGGTATCGGTTGTAGACCGTCATGGTGGAAACCTCCGTCCGGGAGACGCGGACGGGGCCATGCGGCTGACGGAGGGGCCCCCTGGCTACCGGCGGCGTTGAGTCTCGGCGTCGCGCCGGGCCTCGGCGCCGGTCAGCACGGCGATCTCCCGCGTGTGGCTCCGGCCCACCAGGTTCACGGTGGCGCGCACGCGCTCGCCCTCCTTGAGCTCCGTCACGCGGATGTCCTCGCCGTCACGGACGATGCGCGTCTGGGTGCTGATCTCCAGCGGCAGGCGCGTGCCCTCGTTGTCGATGACGACCTCCTTGTCGGACACCGAGCGCACCTTTCCCCGGTAGATGGCGTCCACCACCGCGACGCCCTGTGGAGCGCCTGGGGCGGAGGGCTTCGCCGTGGAGGGAGCTTTAGTTCCCGTGTTGCCCGTGCCCCCCGTGCCCGAGTTCGTCTCCGGGCCCGGGTTGGGAGGAGTCGTCTGTCCCTCCGGGTTCGGCTCCGCGCTGGGGCTGTTCGGATCCGACGCCGAGCTGTCCCCCGCGGTGCCCTGCGCGGGCGCGGTGCCAGGAGCCGTCCCAGCGGGGGCCTGCGTGTTCGCCCCGGAGCCTCCCGTCCCTGGCTGCTGCTGGGGCGTCGCCGCGGGAGCCTGCTGCGTCGCCGCGGGAGCCTGCTGCGTCGCCGCGGGAGCCTGCTGCGTGGCTGGCCGCGAGCTCGCGGGAGCGGTGCTCTCCTCGGACGCCGCGTCATCCCTCATGCCGCCGGATTGAGTCCCGGCGCACATCAGCAGGAAGGCCAGACCCGCGATTCCCAATCCCAGCCAGGTGTCTCGCCTCATGCGTCGCGTGCCTCCCTTCTTGGGAAGGTGCATGCGCACGCGGCACGAACCACCGGCCCGGAGGCCTGGCGGTCGCCTGTCCGTCCGGACTGCCAACCCACGACCCGGCGCCTGCTCGGAAGAAAAGGAAACGCCCCCGGTCCCACGAAGGGACACGGGGGCGTTGGCCCACGGGCGCGCAGGCGCGCCGCTACGGCAGCGGGAGCGGACCGCCGCCCTGGGGCAGCGTGCGCGCCAGCTCCACGGCCTCGGCCGCCTGCACCAGGCCGTAGCCGTACTTCTCGTCCTTGCCCGGCGTCGTCTTGTCGTCCTTCGCCGTCTTCTCCAGCACCGCGCGCACGTGCGCGGCGCTCAGGTCCGGCCGGGCGCTGAATACCAGCGCGGCGACGCCCGACACGTGCGGGGTGGCCATGGAGGTGCCTGACTCGCGCTGGTAGTCCAGGCCGGTGATGGACACCGTGACCTCCTGGCCCATCATCTTCTTGAGGGACGTGCCGGCCGCCATGGACACCGACACCGTGGGCACCCAGTGCGAGTTCGCGGAGCCCAGCGTGAAGGTGCCGTCCCCGTCCTCCGCCACGTTGTTGCCGATGATGACCGCGCGGGCGCCGGCCTGGATGACGTTGCGCGCCTTCTCCTCGAAGAACAGGTCGCCGCGGTCCACGTAGGCGACGAAGCCTTCGCAGGTGGCGGACTCACCGCACGCCGCGCGGTCCACGCCCAGGCCGCAGTTGACCAGCCGGCCCGTGTACGTGCCCTGCGCGGTGTACGTGAGCGGCGACGAGGTGATGGGCGACGACGCCGCGGTCACCGAGGACAGCGACGCCGCCCCCAGCACCGTGGCGCTCAGCACGTTCACGCCCGGCCCCACCACGGACAGCTCCTGGCCGAACTGCGAGAAGGGCGCGTACTCGCCCTGCAGGTCCACCGCGCCCACCGCCATCACCGACGGCAGGTACGCGGCCGGATACGCGATGCCGGGCTTGCCCTTGGTGCCGTCGTTGCCACTGGCCGCGACGGACAGCATGCCGTTGCCGTTCTCCCAGACCTTCTCGAACATCAGCCGCTCGGTCTCGGACGGCTCCGGCGCGCCCAGCGACAGCGAGGCGACCTTCGCCCCTTGCGAATGGCACCAGTCCACCGCCGAGATGACGTCGTCCGTGCGGCCGCCGCCGTCCGTGTCCAGCACGCGCGCCACGAGCAGCGACGCGCCCGGCGCCACGCCCACCACGCCGTTCGGCTCCTCCCCGGGCGCCACGCGCGCGCCGGAGCCCGCGCCGAACTGCGCCAGGATGGTGGCGGACACGTGCGTGCCGTGGCCGCCGCCCACCGTCACCACGCCCTGGGACTCGCTCTGGTCGGACGGGTCATCGTCGTCGTCGACGAAGTCCTTGCCCATGAGGAACGCCGCCTTCAGCTCCGGGTGCTTGCTGTCCCAGCCGCTGTCGATGACGCACACCTTCACGCCCTCGCCCGTGGGCGCGCCGGGGTCGATGACGCCGTCGTTGTTCGCGTCCCACACCTGCGGGACCTGGATCATCTTGAGCCCTTCCGTGTACTCGCCCACCGACCCCTGCGTGTTGTACACGCCCTGCCACGACGCCAGCGGCGGGGGCGTGGGCAGGCCCAGCGCGCGCACACGGCGGTTGGGCGTCACGGAGAGCACGTCCGAGCGGAGCTTCAGCGCGGAGATGGCCTCCGGCGACAGCCGTGCGGACACCATGTTCATGTTCGGGATGCGGCGCTTCACCGTGCCGCCCTCGCGCTCCACGGCCGCCGCGATGTCCGCCGACGCGGCCAGCGCGCTCGCGGTCACCTTCGGCTTGTAGGTGATGATGACGCCGTCCGGCGCCGTGTCCGTGCTCAGCGGGGAGACCCCTGGCTTCGGCAGCGACATCTCCGCGGTGCCAGGACACGCCTGGGGCAGGACGTCGATGGGGTCGGGGTCGCTGCCACAGCCGCTCGCCACCAGTCCGGACAACCCAAGCCCAAGCCAAAGCCAACGCTTCATGGGGTGTATCTCCTTCGCCCGGCCAACGTGGATTACCGCGCCGTGACCCGCCGCCCCGAAAGGGGGCCGGAAGGAACGGGCCGGCCCTGCTTCCCGTTCCCAAGACGATTTAAGCATGGACGCAGCACGACTGCTCGGGCGGCTGTCGTGCGCCCGACGGCCATCCGGTACCGGTCCAACGTGAGGCGCTCAACGCTGATGGGGAGCGCTTCCTTCGAGGCAGGACCTCCGGCCCGGCATGACGCACCGGGCCCGGTGACCCAGCAGGGCGTCAGGCGTCGGAAGGATCCACGCCGAAGACGCGCTGGGCATCCACGGCGTAGGCCGCCAGCTGACGCTCGGTCTCCGCCGCGTCCCAACCCAGGCGCGGCGCCATCACCTCCGCGGCGCGGACGGCGGCGGCGCGGCCCTGGTCGCGCGTCTCGAACGCGACCTTGAGGCGGCGGATGAGCAGGTCCGCGAGCGTCTGGACCATCTCGTGGGACACGCCCCAGACGGCCTCGGCGCGGCGGTACGGCAGGCCCTCGACGAGCGGCTCGGCCAGCTCGGGAGACTCGCGAGTGAGCGCCCACACCGCGTGCCAGCGGCTGCCGTACGCGCGCACCAGGTGTTCGCCCGTGGCCGCGTCCCCCACCTCCTGCTTCGCCGCCGCGAGCTCCGCGTCCAGCTTGAGGAGGTCGCCGCCCGGCAGGGGCTGCTCGTGGGTGACGGGCTTCTTGTGCGGGAGGGAAAGATGGCGCTCCACGGCGTTGACCACGTCGCGAGCCATGACCCGGAAGGTGGTGAGCTTGCCGCCGCTGATGGCCAGCACGCCGGACGGGCTCACGTCGATGGAGTGCTCGCGGCTCGCGCTGCCCGCGTCGCTGTTGCCGTGGTAGCCGCTCGCCGCCAGCGGGCGGATGCCGGCCCAGGCGCTGACCATGTCCTCGCGGGTGAGGTTCGCGGCGGGGAAGAAGGCGTTGGCGGAAGAGAGCAGGTAGGCCACGTCCGCCTCGCTCGCGCGCACCTCGGCCGGATGGGCGCGGGTGGCGGTCTCCGTCGTGCCGATGAGGGTGAACGCATCCGCGGGGAGGATGAACATCACGCGGCCATCCACGGGCGACAGGAGCGTGAGCGCGTCCCCGATGTTCAGCCGCGAGCGGGGCACGGCGATGTGCACGCCCTTGCTGCCGCGCACCGCGGGCCCCGTGCGCTCCTGCTGCGAATCCAGCCGGCGGATCTCATCGCTCCAGGGCCCGGTCGCGTTGACGACGGCGCGCGCGCGCACGGTGTGCTCCAGGCCGGTGAGGTGATCCACCACCACCGCGCCCTTCACCTTGCCGTCCTCCAGCACCAGCCGCTTCACGGAGGCGTGGTTGAGCACCACCGCGCCGGCCTCGCTCGCGCCCAGCGCGTTGGCCAGCGTGAGGCGAGCATCGTCGGTGGCCGCGTCGTAGTAGCGGGCGCCGCCCTTGAGGCCTTCGGAACGGATGCCGGGTTCGGCCTCCACCAACTGCTTGAGCGACAGGCGCTGATACGCCTTCACGTTCCGGAACAGGGACAGGGCGTCGTACAGCATCAGGCCCGCGTTGAGCTTCCAGCGCGGCACGCGAGCCCCTTCGTAGACGGGCCAGATGAAGGCCAGCGGGCGCACCAGGTGGGGCGCCAGGTGGAGCAGGCGGCGCCGCTCGATGCTCGACTCGAAGACGAGCCCCAGGTGGCCATGCTCCAGGTAGCGCAGGCCGCCGTGGATGAGGCGCGACGAGCGGCTGGACGTCCCGCTGGCGAAGTCCTCGCGCTCCACCAGGGCCACCTTCAGGCCCCGCAGCGCCGCGTCCCGGGCAGCCCCCGCCCCCGTCACCACGCCGCCAATGACGAGCAGGTCGAACGACTCACTCCCCAGCGCACGCAGACGGTCGGAGCGCGAGGGCGGGGCAGGAACCTCCGTGGAGGCAGGCAGGGAACGAAGCGCGGCGGATTCGGAACGCACGTGACGAGTCTATGACGGGAAGTCTGTGGCCGCAGCGGATTCCGATGCGATGCGTCAAGAGGTCCACGGGGTCATGGGGCTGGGCGACAGGGAACTGTCGCGCAGCGAGCGGCGGAGGCCGCCTTGCGTGTCGGGGGGAGGACGGATAGGCAGGCAGCCGCCTCACCTCCCCCGTCCTGGACGCTCCGCCGCCCCCGAACCGCCGTGTGGGATTCCCGAGACCGACGAGACCTGGCGTTCCTGGGACTGTGGGTCCTGGTGTACGGGCTCGCGGTCGCGCCGGTGCTGCACGCGGTGGTGGGACACGGTGGAGGCCTGGGACGCCACGGCCATGAGCACGGCGCCAGCACCCACGTCCACCGCACCACGGGTACGTGTGACGCGACGCAGGCCGCGTGTCCGACGGAGTCCGAACAGGGCACGCCGGACGGAGCGAAGCGGGGCCATGGCCACCAGCACCTGACGGGCTCGGTGGAGCACCTGCTGGCGGTGGCGGCGAGCTGGACCGTGTTCGTGCCGCCGAAGTTGCGCTGGGTGTCCTGGCGGGTGGAGCCGGAGCGAAGCCCGGAGTGGTCGCCGGGCCAGCGGTTGCGGTCCGCGGCGATGCCGCAAGGCCCCTAGCCCCCCGTAAGGATGACTTGCGAGCACGAGGACCGTCTGGCCCAGGCCAGGCACGGGCCTGCGTGAGCGTGTGTCCTGAAGCCCGTCTGTCTTTCAACCCGCACGCCCCGGAGCGCGTCCCGACGCGCGTCGGGGACGTGTCGTCGTCTCTTCGTGCCTTCGCCACCGTGACCATGTTGCTCATCGCGTTCGCCACGCTCTCGACGTGTCTTCCCTCGGCCATTCCCACCGCACAGGAAGGGCCGCGCCAGGAAGTCACCAACCTCGCGGTGACAGAAGCCACGCAGCAACAGCAGCAACCCGAACTCCAACAGCCGACGGAGGCCCCGGGTGAGACAGACGCGACGCCACCCGAGCAGCAAACGCCCTCCAGCGACGCGGTCGCATCTCCAGCTGAGCAGCAGCCCTTGGAAGCGACGCCGCCGCCAGAGGCCACCGGGAAGCAGCGTTCCACGGTGGTGCGAGGCACGCGTCCGGCCCAGAGCGCCGCCGAGGTCACCATCGGCCGGGACATCCTCGACACGGCACCACGCATGAACGCGACGGACGTGCTCCGCGTGGTCCCGGGCCTGGTGGCCTCGCAGCACAGCGGCGAGGGCAAGGCGCAGCAGCTCTTCCTCCGAGGCTTCGACGCGCTCCACGGCCAGGACGTGGAGCTGAACGTCGGAGGCCTGCCGGTGAACGAGGTGAGCCACATCCACGCGCTGGGCTACGCGGACACCAACTTCATCATCCCGGAGCTCGTCCAATCGCTGGAGGTGACGGAGGGCTCCTACCGCGCGTTCCAGGGGGACTTCGCGGTCGCGGGAACGGTGCGCATGGACCTGGGCGCGCGTGAAAAGGGCGTGGAGTTCGCCGGCACGCTGGGCCAGTTCAACACGCGCCGGCTCGTCGTGACGGTCCGCCCGGGAGAGGACCCCGGCACCTTCGCGGCGGCGGAGCTCAGTGAGAGCGACGGCTTCGGGCCCCAGCGAGGCTACGGCCGGGCCGCGCTGCTCGCCCAGGCGAACCTGGACCTGGGCCACGGCCTGAGCGCGCGAGTCCTGGGAGGCAGCTACATCACGCGCTTCGACTCCCCCGGAGTGGTGCGAGTGGACGACCTCGAAGCCGGGCGCCGCACCTTCTACTCCGGCTCCTTCGACCGTCAGGGAGGCACGGTCTCCAAGCATCAGCTCCTCATCGGAGTGGACCTCCCGCGCGAGGGCACCGCGCGCACGCGCCTGGAGGCCTTCGGAATCCTCTCGGACCTGCGCCTGCGCAACAACTTCACGGGCTACCGCGTGGACGACCGGGGCGACGGCCTGGAGCAGACCCACGACGGATCCACGCTGGGCCTGCGCGCCGAGCACCGCCGCCAGGTCACGCTCTTCGACCGCCCCGTCGCGCTGGAGCTCGGCCTGGGAGGAAGGCGCGACGGCATCCACCAGACGCAACGCCGTTACCGCGAGACGGACGGCACCTTCTTCGCGGACGAGGTGGACGCGAACCTCACCCAGACGGACGTCTGGGGTTACGCCGAAGCCAGGCTCCCACTGGGCCGCTGGGCCTTCCGGCTGGGAGGCCGCGCGGACGCGCTGGGCGTGGAGGTCTTCGACGCGCTCGCCTTCCGGGACCCGCGCTACTACGACGGGCAGGGCTACTCGCGCAGCGCCTTCGGGGTGCACTGGGGCGCGAAGGCCGGCGTCGAATACGCGCTCACGGACACCTGGGCCCTCTTCGCCAGCTACGGAGACGGCTTCCGTTCCCCACAGGCGCGAAGCCTCGCGGAAGGAGAACAGGCCCCGTTCGTGAACGTGCACGGCGCGGAGCTGGGCACCCGGATGGACGGAGAACGTCTGTCCTTCCAGGCAAGCGTCTTCGGCTCACAGGTGGCGGACGACTTCTTCTTCGACCACACGGTGGGCACCACCGTCTTCACGGGAGAGACGCTGCGCACGGGCGTCTCCGCGTCCCTGCAAGCGCGTCCGCTCGAAGGCGTCACGGCCGCGCTGAGCGCCACGGTGGCGAACGCGACGGTGACGAGGGCGAACGCGAAGCTCCCCTACTTCGCGCCGCTGGTCGCCCGAGCGGACATCGGTTGGGAGAAGCCGCTGCCCGGCATCGACGCCGTGCTGTCCCTGGGCACGGGCCTCACGCTCATCGGACCCAGGCCCCTGCCCTATGACGAGTACAGCCACACCGTGTTCCTCGCGGACGTGCAGGCCGCGCTGCGGCGGGGAGCGCTCGCGCTGCGGCTCGACGTGAAGAACCTGCTCAACACGCGCTGGCGCGACGGCGAGTTCGTCTACAGCTCGCGCTTCGACCCCACCGCCCAGCCGAGCCTCGTTCCAGCCAGACATTTCACCGCGGGGGCGCCACGCGTGGCCTCGCTCACCCTGGAGGTCCACCTGTGATGAACCCGATTCCCACCCCGCTCCGAGCGCTGGCGCTGACCGCGGCCCTGATGAGCCTGGGCTGCGGCGGCAAGACGGAAGCGGAGCGCCGCACCTTCGATGTGACAATGACGGCGACGGCGCCCACGGCCCCCAACGAGTACGGCTGGACGGTGACGCCCGAAGCCGCGCAGCTCTCGGTGGGCTCGGTGCGCTTCTTCGAGGGCCGCGTGCTGCTGTCCCGCTTCGACTGGTATTCGCTCATCGGAGGCACCGCGCACGCGCACCCCGGCCACTACGTCCCGGGGGATGCCCTGGGAGAGGTGCTCAACGCCCAGACCGTGGATCTGCTCGCGGGCGGAAACCTGGGCAGTGCCAACGCCGTCACCGGCTCGTACGGCTCGCTGGAACTGACGCTCGTGGCGCCCACGGCGGCCACGGACGCGCAGAACGTGCTCGGAGGCCACCAGGCCCACGTGCGAGGCACCGCGACCCACACGTCCGGAGCCACGGTGCGCTTCGACGCGACGGTGGATCTACCCAAGGCCATCGAAGGCGTGCGCTTCGAGCGCGACCTCCAGCAGGAGGCAGGCTTCGTGCGCATCTCGGTGGACCTGGGGAAATGGATGGACCGCATCGACTTCGCCACCGCGTCGCTTCCGGACGCGACTGGCGTTTCCACCTTCCCCGCCGGCAGCCAGGCCCAGAACGGGCTGGTGCGCGGCGTGGAAGACACCAGCGCCTACGTCGTGACGTGGGTGGAAGGAGCAGCGCAGTGATGAAGAATTGGCTGATGGGTGTGTCGTGTCTGGGCCTGGTCGCCTGCTCGTCGGGTCAGGGCAACGTGACGTTCACCACGTACGGAGAGGACTTCATCGAAAAGGAGATCCTCGTCAGCGCCTTCGAGGACGGCTGGACGGTGAAGTACACCAAATTCCTCGTGAAGCTGAGCGAGGTGAAGGTCGCCAACGGCGAGGGAGTGACCGCCGCCGAGCAGACGGCCGCGAAGGTGTACGACGTGCACCGTCCGGGCCCCGTGGACGTCGCGAAGTTCAGCGACCTGGCCGCCGAGGAATGGGACGAGGTGAGCTACGCCATCGCCCCCGCCACGAACGCCACCGCGGGCAACGCGGACGCGGAGGACGTGACGCGGATGAACACCGAAGGCTGGTCCGTCTACGTCGAGGGCACGGCCACCAAGGGCGCGGCCACCAAGAGCTTCCACTGGGGCTTCGCCACCAACACCCTCTACGAGCACTGCGAGAGCGAGGACATCGGCAAAGGCGTGACGGTGCCCAAGGGCAGCACGGAGACGGTGCAGCTCACCATCCACGGCGACCACCTCTTCTTCGACGACCTCCAGTCGCCGGACGCGAAGATGCGCTTCGACGCCATCGCCGCGGCGGACAGCACGGGCATCGTCGGTCCAGACGGCGAAATCACCCTGGATGAGCTGGGCCTGGTGAACCTGACGTCGCTGCCCTCGGGCCAATACGGCACGGGAGGCGCGGGCAGCGTGCGGACGCTGCGCGACTTCGTGACGGCGCTCGTGCGCACCGTGGGCCACTACCGCGGCGAAGGCGAGTGCTCGCCGCGCGTCCGCTAGGACACGCCCCCGGAGGGGCCGGCCCGAACGCGCGGCCGGCCTCTCCCGTTTCACTCAGCGCTTCGAGGAATCGTCCCCGCCCGTCGTGCCACCGCCGTGCGAAGGCATGTGGGACGGCGGGTTCGGAGGACGGTTCGGGTTCATCTGGTTGGAGCGGTTGTCCTGGGCGGACTTGTGCTCCGGGCGCTCGGGGTTCTTCGTGTTGGAGCGCTGATCATTCGGGCTCGGGGTCTTGTGCTTGCTCATCGTTCGGCGTCCTCCGTGTGTCCGGACATGGGCGCCCGGACGGAAGGCACGGTAGGGAGACGCCCCCGGGAAGCGCAGGGGCCCAGCGGGCGCTGCCTGGTGTCCGGCACCGGTCGTTCGGGCTGTCCTCCCCGGCCCGGGAGCGCCCGCGGCGGTCTCCCGCGGATGCCGGGGAGGATGCGAATGCCTACTCCTTGACCCCGGGGAGGTGCGGCGCGTGAAGACCGTGACCTACGAGCGCAGTGGCCAGACGAACACCGGAGCGCAGGCGCTGCGAGTGGAAGGCCTCAAGCACCTGCGCGTCCTGGAACAGGGCGAACCGGTGGTGGAGCGGGACCTGACGCCGGAGGAGATCCACCGGCTGGCCCCCTTGCTGGAACCCCTGCAGCGGGAGCCCGAACCCGCCACCCTCGCGCCCCAGGCAGGAGGCCCGGACATCCTGGCGGTGACCCTGGCCTTCGAGGACGAGGAAACGCCCCGCTTGAGACTCGCCACCGAGCGACTGCCCGCGAAGGGAGGCGGGTATGATCGCCTGCTCGAGGAGCTGGACGCGCTGCTGTCCGCGGAGCTCCACGCGCGAGCCCCCCGCCACGCCCACGCCGTCCTGCCACACCAGCTCCGTCACGATGAATGACGGAGGCCGCACGGTCCGTGAGGGCCGCGTCGCTCAGGGCACAGCAGGGGAGCAGCCGGGGCCGGTTGCCCTGGAGGCCCGGTTCTGACAGACAAGAAGCATGAAGCGCGTGCAGTTCTCCGTGCACCGCACGGTCGGAGAGGCACGGATGCTGGCAGGGGCCCTGGAATCGGCCGGGCTCTCGGTCGACATCCGCGGCGAGTCCCTGGTCCCGCTGAGCGGTGAGATTCCCAGCACCGAGGCCTGGGTGGAGCTGTGGCTGTGGCCGCAGGAACTGGAAGCCGGGCGCCAGGTCCTCGCGGAGCTCCAGGCCAACCAGGAAGCCGCCAACCGTTCGGTGACCTGTCCACGTTGTGGCGAGGAGAACCCCGCCAACTTCGAGCTCTGCTGGAGCTGCGAGCTGGAACTGCCGTCGGGGCTGCGCCCGCACCTCCGAGCCGTCTAGAAACGCCCCATGAGCGACCCATCGAACGAACCGGGGGAGCGGAGCGGCCGGCGCCGGAACCAGGGTCTCCGGGGCGTCATCTGGGTCTGCGGAGCGGCGCTCGCCATCCACGTCATCCCCCTGTTTCTGCCCCGCGACATGCCCGAGCAGGAACTGGCCATCGCGAGGGCCACGGAGAACGTGGAAGGCCGTCTGCGCTTCCTGGTGCCCCTGAAGCACAACGACAAGGCGACGGCGGCGGACCTGCGCGAAGCAGCAGAGCTCCTGCGCGAGGCCCCCGCGGAAGCGCACGGCCTGGCCCTGGAAGCCGAACGGAGGGACCCGAACGCCCTGGAGACCCAGCTCCTGCTCGCGCGCATCTGCGACCGGGAGCGGATGTCCCGCTGCGTGGACCAGTCGCTCGAAAAGGCGAGGAAGCTCGCGCCGGCGGACCCACGGGCGGACCTGCTCCGGGCGGACCTGAGCGAGGAGAAGGGCGACGTCGAGGGCGCCACGGAGGCTCTGTCCCGGGCCTACAACCGCGCACCAGGCGATCCCCTCATCGGCGTGCGCTACGGCCGGCTGCTCAGCCGGGTCGGAAGGCCCGAGGACGCCCTGAAGGTGTTCACCTCCCTGGAGGGCAAGGTCCCCGCGGCCCGGCTCCTGGTGGAACAGGGACTGGTGCTCACCAAGGAAGGCCGGAGCCGCGAAGCCGTGGGGTTGCTGCAGCAGGCGGTGCAGCAGGACCCGAAGCTCGCGGAAGGCCACTTCCAGTTGGGCATCGTCTGGTTCCAGTTGGGGAATCAGACCGCCGCCGAGGCAGCCCTGCGTCAGGCGGACCGTCTGGACGTGTCCGACACGCGGGCGCTGGCCACCCTCTGCACCCTCCAGGTGAAGGCAGGGAAGCTCGAGGGAGCACGCCAGACAAGGACGGACCTGGAGCGGCGCTTCCCGCAGCGGATGGACGCCATCCGGGAGCAGTGCCGGCTGCCCTGAAGCTCAGGAGACGCTCAGCGCGGCTCCTGTCCCCGAATCTGGCGCAGCATCCGCGCGGAGGCGACGACCGGCGCGTCCACGGCCCCGTCAGCCCGTTCGGTGCGCACCACCGCCTGAAGGAAGGGGATTGCCTCTTCATCGCGGCCCTGCTGGAAGAGCAACTCCCCCAGCGCGAACCGGGCCTGGGTGAGGAGGACCAGGTCCTCCGCCGCCACGGCCGCATCGATGGCGTCACTCAGCGCGGACTCCGCCAACTCGGGCTGTCCGCGTCCAAGCAGCTCGCGGGCGCGCTGCAGGTGTTCAAGGGTATTCATGGGGCACGGTCCCCGAGCGGAGAAGACGGCAATGGAAGACAAGCGCCTGGTCGAGCTGGAAATCCGCTACACGCAGCAGCAGGAGCTGCTGCAGGAGCTCAGTGACGTGCTCTACCAGCAGGGGCGCGTCGTCGACGCGCTCCGGGCGGAGCTGGACCAGCTCAAGCGCAAGCTGGACGCCGAGCCGGGCCTGGTGGACGCCCGCCAGCAGGAGCGGCCACCGCACTACTGAGGCAAGGCCTCAGAACTTGTAGCCCAGCCGCAGGCCGATGATGGGATTCGGATCGAGGTAGCCCACCTCGATGCCGATGCTCGCGGCCTTGCCCTGGAGACCAAAACCAAACGCCGCATGGGCCTTGAAGGTGTCCCCCTTGAAGAAGATCCACGGCCCCGCGAGTCCCTCGATGTAGACGTTCCGGCCCACCGTCGCGCGAAGCGAGATGTCCAACGGAACGCCAATGATGTTGCCGTCCGTGACGAGCACCGCGCCGAACCGGGCACCCACGAAGAGTGGCCCCGCGACATGCCCTTCAACGCCCAGCGTGAAGTTGAACGCGGCGCTGGTGTCGACCCAGTAGTCCGCGCCCACGCCCAGGCGGACGCCGGACTGCTGCGCCTTGGATTCCGCGGGCGCCAGCAGAAGCCCCAGCGCGAACAGACCAGCGGCGTAGATTCGAAGCAGATGCATGCGAGAGGCTCCTGTCCAGAGAGGGGGAAGGAGCGCCACTCAAGCAAAAGCAGCCAGGGTCAGGCCAGCCTCAAAGCCAGGCGGCTGTACGTTCGCATCCCGTCGGATCAATCCACGAAGAGACGTGCGCCCGAAACCAACTCCACAAGCCCGCAAAGACAAAGCCCCTGGCGCCTTTCGGCGTCAGGGGCTTTCAAAAAGAATCCGGCAGCGACCTACTCTCCCACGCGGTTTCCCGCGGAGTACCATCGGCTCTGGAGGGCTTAACTTCCGTGTTCGGGATGGGAACGGGTGTGACCCCTCCG
>NZ_RAWN01000191.1:0-17575 GCF_003668895.1 Corallococcus sp. AB045 | reverse complement strand
GTCCCCACCCTGTCCCCCCGGCCCCGTCTGTCGGATTTCCTCCAGGGCGTGGGCGTGCTCGGCCGCGCCTTCGGGCTCATCTTCCGCTCGCGCCGCCTCTTCCTCCTCTCCAGCCTGTGCGCGGTCCTCACCGCCATCACCCTGGTGGGACTGGCCGTGCTGCTCTACCGCTACGCCCCCGGACTCCTGGAGTCCGTGTGGGCCCGGCCCGACTCCTGGTACGGACAGGCCGGCTGGCACACCGCGCTCGTGCTGGGCTCCCTGGTCGCCTGGGTGGTGGGCGCCAACGTGGTGCCTCCGCTGCTCCTCACCCCGCTGCAGGACCCGGTGTCGGAGGCCACCGAGGCCGAGTGTGCGGGAGCGGACGCCGTGCTCTCACCCGCCTCGTTCCTGCGGAGCATGACGACAGGGCTGTTGCACACGCTCGCCCGCATGGCGCTGCTCTTCCTGGGGCTGGCGGTGCTGCTGCCGCTGAACTTCGTGCCGGGCCTGGGCAGCGTGGCGTTCACCGTGCTGGCCAGCCTGTGGACCATGCTCTGGATGGCGGCGGAGCACCTGGCCGCGCCCATGACGCGCCACCTGTACCCCTTCGCCCAGGTGCGCCGCATGCTGCGCGAGCGCCGGGCCCTCTGCCTGGGCTTCGGCGCGGGCGTCTACCTGCTCCTGTGGGTTCCCATCCTCAACACCTTCTTCCTCCCGGTGGCCATCGTCGGGGGCACCCTCCTCTACCGGGCCCTGAGGGAGGCCGGGGACCTGCCCCCGCCACCGGATGCCAGGGGCTGACGCGAAATAAAGGGGGAGGCCGGGTGTCCGTACGTCCAGGCTCCCCGGGAACGCATTGCCTGCGGCAGACGTTCTCGGTCGCTAGTGACAACGCCACGCCTTGAAGCACCTGGAAGCCGTGATTAGGCTTGCCCGGCCGCTGCCTGGTTCCTTGGCTTACGTCGAACCGTTCGGATTCACAGGGCTTTTCACGCATCACCCGGGGCGCCTCTCGCGCCCCAGCTGGGATGAACCGCATGCCGCGTATCTTCCGCCGCATCACCGCCGTCGCCGTTCTGTTGGGGGCCTGGGCATTCGCAGGCAGTGACCGTGCGCCCCTCCCGCTCACCGTGGGAGCGGCGGAGGCGGGGCAGGACTCCTGGGACGGCGCGCTGCCTGCCGCCGGCAAGGGCGAGAAGGCCCCTCACGACCTCAACAGCCTCCGCGTCCTCACGAAGGTCATCCTCTACGTGAAGGAGAACTACGTCGACCCCAAGCGGGTGAAGCCCAAGGAGATGATGATCGCCTCCCTGGAGTACGTGGAGAAGAGCGTCCCGGACGTGCTCGTGGACGGCAACCCGGAGACGGGCAAGCTCAACGTCAACGTCAACGGCAAGCAGAAGGAGTTCGACATCTCCCACGTGGACTCCCTGTGGAAGATGTCCTTCGCGCTGAAGGACGTGTTCGACTTCCTGTCCAAGAACATGCGTCCCATCGAGGAGACGCGCGACATCGAGTACGCCGCCGTCAACGGCATGCTCTCCACGTTGGATCCGCACTCGGTGCTGCTGCGCCCGGAGCTGTACCGGGAGATGAAGCTGTCCACCAAGGGTGAGTTCGGCGGCCTGGGCTTCGTCATCCAGATGAAGGAGGGCAACCTCACCGTGGTGAAGGTGCTGCCCAAGACGCCCGCGTCGCGCGCCGGCATCCAGAAGGACGACCGCATCAAGAAGATTGGTGAGGAGTCCACCGTCAACATGGACCTCAACGAGGCCGTGTCCAAGCTGCGCGGCCCGGTGGACAGCCGCATCACCATCACCGTGGAGCGCGACGGCTGGGACAAGCCGCGCAACATGACGGTGGCGCGCGCCATGATTTCGATTGAGTCCGTGCAGCACAAGCTGCTCGCGGGCGGCGTGGGCTACGTGCGCCTGAAGAACTTCCAGGGCAACACCACGCGCGACCTGGAGGCCGCGCTGACGGACATCCGCAAGCAGGCGGACGCCAAGGGCGGCTTCAAGGGCCTGGTGCTGGACCTGCGCGGCAACCCGGGCGGTCTGCTGGAGCAGGCCATCCAGGTGTCGGACACGTTCCTGTCCAAGGGCACCCTCGTCGCGACGGTGGGCTTCAGCGACAAGCTGCGCGAGGAGAAGCGCGCGCGCCCCGCGGACGGCGAGGAGAACTACCCCATCGCGGTGCTGGTGAACGCGGGCAGCGCCTCCGCGTCTGAAATCGTCGCGGGCGCGCTCAAGAACCTGGACCGCGCGGTCATCATCGGACGCCAGACGTTCGGCAAGGGCAGCGTGCAGGTGCTCTACGACTTCCCGGACGACAGCGCGCTCAAGCTGACCATCGCCAAGTACCTCACCCCGGGTGACGTCTCCATCCAGGAAGTGGGCATCGTGCCGGACATCCAGCTGGTGCCCACGCGCGTCACCGCGGACCGGGTGGACGTGTTCGCGCCCCGCAAGTCCATGGGCGAGGCGGACCTGGATCAGCACTTCGGCAACCCGGAGTCCTCCACCGTCGCCAAGAAGCGCGAAGAGGTGCTGGACCGCGAGAAGCCGGGCACCAGCCTCAAGTACCTGAAGGTGGACGAGAAGGCCGCCCAGGCCGCCGCCAAGAAGGAAGAGCCCAAGGAGAAGGTCGCCGCCAAGCCGGGCACCGGCACCAAGGACAAGAAGGAGCACGGCCAGAATGATCCGCTCCTGGACGTGGACGTGGCCGGCCAGGGCGAGGACCTGGACGACCAGCTGGACGCGGAGTCCCAGGAGGAGATCAAGGAGGACTTCGAGGTCCAGTTCGCCCGCGACTTCGTCCTGAAGGTGCCGGCACTGAAGCGCTCCGAGCAGCTCGCCAAGGGCAAGCAGTTCGTGGAGCAGAAGCGCAACGAGGAGGAGCAGCGCATCAACAACGCCATCGCCGCGCTCGGCCTGGACTGGAGCCCCGGTCCCACGCCCAAGAACGTGCAGCTGGACGCCAGCTTCTCCCCGGGCGCCGACACCAAGATTGCCGCCGGCGAGCAGCTGGACATGGTCATCAACGTGGAGAACAAGGGCACGGAGCCGCTCAAGCGCGTGCGTGGCTGGACGGAGAGCGACAACGCGTTCCTCGACCGCCGCGAGTTCCTCTTCGGCGCCATCGCCCCGGGTGAGAAGAAGTCCTGGAAGGTGCAGGTGCGCCTGCCCAAGGACCTCACCAGCCGCCGCGACGACGTGAAGGTGAAGCTGTTCGACGACAACGGCGCCCTGCGCGACACCCTGGTGTCGGAGCTGTCCTTCGTGGAGCTGCCCCGCCCCACCTTCGCCTTCAACTGGCAGGTGGTGGATGACTGCGCCGAGTGCAACGGCGACGGCGCCGTGCAGCGCGGCGAGGACGTCACGGTGGTGATGGACGTCACCAACACGGGCGTGGGCCCGGCGCTGGACTCGTTCGCGCAGATCAAGAACGGCGGCGACGCGAACATCTTCATCGAGAAGGGCCGCTTCAAACTGGGGGAGATCAAGCCCGGTGAGACGAAGACGGCGCGCTTCCAGGTGTCCCTGAAGAAGGGCTTCAAGGGCGACACCTTCCCGCTGAAGCTGGCCATCCTCGACGAGCCCCTGGAGGAGTTCGTCCTGGAGAAGCTCCAGCTGCCCGTGAAGGACGGCCCCGTGGCCCCGCTGGAGGCGAAGAAGGGCCTGGTGAAGCTCAACGACAAGGCGGAGCTGTTCGCTTCCCCCACCGCGGACGCGCGTCCGGTGGCGAAGCTGCCGCAGGGCGCCACGCTGGCCCTGGAGGCCACCACCAAGGGCTACTACAAGGTCGCGCTGGAGAAGGACCGCTTCGCCTTCGTGCGCACGCAGGACGCGAAGGAAGTGAAGACCGGCAAGGCGGTGGCGCCCAAGACGGTGGCGTACACCACGACGCACCAGCCGCCGGACATCAAGCTGGACGTGGACCCGTCCCACGGCGGCGTGGTGGTGAACGGCGACAAGTTCACCCTCTCCGGCGCGGTGAAGGACCCCAACGGCCTGCTGGACGTCTACGTGTTGGTCAACGACCAGAAGGTCTACTTCAAGGCCGTGGACCCCAAGGGCGGCGAGCCCAACACGCTGAAGTTCACCTCCGACTTCACGCTCAAGGAGGGCAACAACAACGTGCTGGTGGTGGCCCGCGAGAGCACCGAGTTCGCCAGCCGCCGCACGCTGGTCATCCGCCGCCGTCCGGCGGAGGTGGCCCAGAAGGTGGCGACGCCCGCCGCCACGGCCACCACCCCGGTGAAGCCGCGCCAGCAGTAATCCTCCGGGGTCATCCCCGGAGCGCCTGACCCATGGGCGGCTCGCTTCCAGCGGACGTCCCCCATCAAAGGGGGCGTTTCCCTGGAGGAGGGCCGCCCGTTTTGTTGACGCTTCACCGAGGGCCGATTTAGGGTCCGCCGGAGGTGGGCGCCCGCTTGGCCGGCATGCGTCCCGGAGGCGTGATTCCCCCATGCGGACGTTCAGTCGGTGGCTCGTGCTCGCGACGGCGCTGTCAGGGGCCGCGGCCCATGCGGACGCCAACGACCTGGTCATTTCCCGCTTCGGCGTCGAGCGCCGGGGCACCACTCCCGTCATCACCAACACCGAGTTCGCGGAAGCCAGCGCGGACTTCCGTGCCTTCGCGCGCACATACGGCGCGGTGATGACGTCCGCGAACCTGATGCCCCCGCGCACCACGGGCCACTCGGGCTTCGCGTTCAACGCGGAGCTGTCCGTCGTGTCGCTCCCGGAGGACGTGCAGCTGCCCACGGAAGCCGCGCAGCCGGGCTCCGTGCTGGTGCCGTCCCTGCACGTGCGCAAGGGCCTGCCCTTCTCGCTGGAGCTGGGCGGGCGCGTGGGCTGGATTGAGAAGAGCGCCATGGTGACGGCCACGGGCGAGCTGAAGTGGGCCGTCAACGAGGGCTTCACGTACCTGCCGGACGTAGGCCTGCGCCTGCACGTGACGAAGCTCTTCGGCGCGCAAGACCTGGACCTGACCACCACGGGCCTGGACATCGGCGTGGGCAAGCAGTTCCCGCTGGGCGGCATGGTGACGGTGACGCCCTACGGCGGCCTGGACCTGAACTTCGTCAGCGCCACCACGCGCACGCTGGACTTCGACCCGAGCCGCACCCAGGCGGACTCCGCGGGCAACGACTCGCGCGACGCGCTGACCAACACCGCGCCGTACTCGCGGGTGGACGCGGGCGACAACCTCACCCCGCGCTTCTACGCGGGCGCGCGCTTCATTGGCGGCGTGTTGCAGCTGGGCGCGGAGATTTCGCTCACCAACCTGGGCAGCTTCGACCAGGAGGGCGCCGGCAGCCGCGACCTGCCCTCCGTCTTCGCCTTCAACACCACGCTGGGCCTGGACTTCTAGTCAGCGCAGGGCCTCCCGCAGGCGTCCCGGGCGGTTGGTGATGAGGTAGGACACCCCCAGGTCCCGCAGCTCGCGGGCGCGCCGGGGGTCGTCCACCGTCCACGCCGCCACGCGCAGGCCCGCGTCGTTCCACGCCGCCACGCGCTCCGGTGTGCACGCCTCGTGGAAGGGGTGCACCGAGTGCGAGGACACCAGCGGGCTCAGCGCGTACGCCTGCAGGGCCCAGGGCTTGTCCGGGTCGATGAGGAAGCCCCGGCGCAGCGTGGGCGCCACCGCCGCCAGCCGGAAGAGGCACAGCGGGTTGAAGCTGGACACCACCACCCGGCCCGCCAGGTCGCGCTCGCGCAACAGCCGCGCCACGCCCGCCGCCAGGCCGCCGTCGTCGAAGCGGTCGCACTTCAGCTCGATGTTGACCAGGAAGTGCTCCGGCAGCGAGTCCAGCACCTCCTCCAACAGCGGGATGCGCGCGGGGGCGAAGCCCAGGGGCGTGCCCACGTCCGCGCGGGAGAGCTTCCACCAGGGCGTGGTGCGCACCTCCCAGGGCTGATGGGCCAGGCGGTCCAGGCGCTCGTCGTGACACACCACCACCTCGCCGGAGCCGCACACCATGGCGTCCAGCTCCACGCCGTCAGCGCCCTGGCGCACGGCCTCCGCGAAGGCCTCCAGGGTGTTCTCGGGAGCGTCGGCGCTGGCACCACGGTGAGCGAGCAGGAGCATGGGCGCGCAGTGTGCGCTCAAACGCCCCCCGTGCGCAGCGCCGGCGTGGCGGGCGCGTCCAGGGGCGGACGCGGTGGCGCGACTTGCCTCGCGGGTGGGTTTATTGCAGTGTCCGACGCATGTTGGGCACCGGAGAGTTCCTCGTCCTCGGCTTCATCCTGCTGGTGGTCTTCTCGGCCGCCCGGATGGGGCAGTTGGGCAACGCGGTGGGCAAGTTCGTCTACTCGTTCCGCAAGGCGTCGCGCGGCGACGACCTGGTGGACGTGAAGCACCTGCCCCACTCGCGCCGGGGCAGCACCGACGCGGACTTCACCGAAGGCTCCTCCAAGGACCGCCGCTCCTAGAACTCCTCCCCTGTCGGGAGCACCAGTGGACCGGGCGGGCTGCCGGGCGCTGGCGCGAGCAGCAGGCGCGCGGCCTGCTGCCTCAGGGCGGGCAGAAGCCCCGCGTCCTCCACCAGCTCGCGCAGGTCCGCGGTGGAGAGCAGCGGCACCAGCTTCGCGCCCACCTCTGGCGGCAGGTACGGGTTGAAGGCCAGCGCGCGGCGCACCTTGTGGCGCACGGACCAGCGCGGCGACTTCCAGATTTCGACGAGCGGCTCCGGACGCGCGGGCCTGCGCGCCGCGATGCGCACCACCAGGTCCTCGGTGAGGCGCGGGTTGATGAGCACGTTGCGCAGCACGGCCGGGTTGCTCACGGTGGCCAGGCGCGACAGCACGTCCGGGTCGCGCGTGAGGCGGGCCTGCTGCTTCAGGTGGCCCAGCGACTGGTTGGCGGCCTGCGCGTCCGCGCGGGCGGCGGCGTCCGCGTTCAGCTCCTTGCGCGCGGGGCCCTGGGCGAAGAGGTCCGCCACCGCCTCCAGCGACTGCACGTGGGCCATGCGCCGGAGCGCCTCCACGTGGGGGATGTGCTCGGCCTCCTGGTCCAACGCGGCCAGGAAGTCCGACAGCACGCAGGTGGCGGGGGCCTGCCCGGCGCGGGACAGCGACAGCAGGTGGCCGATGAGCTCGTTCGTGTCGAAGGGCTCACGCCGGGCCAGCTCGCGCGCTGCGGCCTTGCGGCGCACGGTGGCGCCTCCGCCCAGGGCGTGCAGGTTGCGCGCGAGCGCGCGGGCCTCCTCCAGCGTGGACATGACGCCTCAGCCTCCCGTGCGGTCCGCGGTGGGTTCGGAGGGGATGGGCTCCAGCGTCACCTCCAGCCGGTGGCCGGCAAGGTCCGCGGGGAACTCCTGGAACAGCACCAGGAAGGGCACCTTGCCACCCGGCGGCACCGGCAGGGACGCCGCGTCCATGCGCTGGCGGAGCGCGGTGGCGGCCTCGCGGGTGGTGACGGCGTGGAGCTCCTCCGGCGTGGCCAGCGCGCCCGCGAGCCCCTCCGTGGAGCGCACCCGCTGGTCTCCGTCGAAGAG
Source organism: Corallococcus sp. AB045 (assembly GCF_003668895.1). NCBI lineage: Bacteria > Pseudomonadati > Myxococcota > Myxococcia > Myxococcales > Myxococcaceae > Corallococcus > Corallococcus sp. AB045. The sequence continues at coordinate 10,089 of NZ_RAWN01000191.1, read as the reverse complement.
GGCGGCGCGCACGCGCACGGCCGCTGCTGCGCCGGTGCGGTTCTCCGCCTCTCCGCGCACGACGAAGAGCATACGGCCGTCGCGCGTCTCGTAGAGGCCGTTGGACACGTCGCTCGCGATGAACGGGCGGGACGCGGGCAGCACCAGCGTGCGCAGGCGGTCCGGGGACAGCGTGGAGGGGTCCACCTTGCCGTCGCGCAGGTACATGGCGCCCAGCGCGCCCAGGGCCACCACCAGCACGGTGGCGATGGCGAGGTTGAGGACCAGCCCCGTCAGCTTCCGCGCGCGGCCAGTCATCCGCCGCTGGGGCATGCCCACGTCCTGGATGCGGACGGAGGGCTTGGCCACGGTGACGGCCGGCCCGGAGCGCATGCTGGCCAGGTCCACCACCTCGCGGCGGGGCGTGGTGATCTTGAACGGGTCGCCGTCGTCGTACGCCGGCACGTCGCTCAGCAGCGAGATGCCGCCGGGCTCCTCCGCGCCCGCTTCGGCGGGCACGTCCCCCAGCAGCGCGGCGCGGCCGGTGTCGGAGGCGGCCATCCCCTCCTCACCGGAGGCCCCCGCGCCGGAGAAGTCGAACAGGTCGCCCATCGGCTCCGGACCGACGTGGGTGTCCTCGGGCGCGGCGGACAGGTCCGGGGACGAAGCCGCCATGTCGATGGACGCGAACGGATCCTCGCTCTCGAAGCCCGGCGAGGGCACCGCCGGCCCCACCGCCGTGGCGCCGCTCGGCGAGGGCGCCGCGGCGACGTTCGCGGCGTGCCGCAGGGCCGCGGCGTCCGGGGCCGCCGGAGCGTCGATGGGGAAGTCGAAGAGCGGATCCGGCGCGAGGCCCGTTGGACCGGCGGCGGCCAGCCCCGGGGCGGCCACGGGACGTGACGCCCCCGCAGGGACCGAGGCCAAAGGCACGCGCGCGACGGGGGCTCCGGGCGGAGGCATGGCGGCACGCGAGGGGGCAGCGCCCGACGGTGCCGGGCCCCCGGCCGGGGCGGCACCAGGCCCTGGAGGCATGGCGGCACGCCCCGGAGTGGCGGCTGGGGCGGCCCTCGGAGGCGAAGGAGCCACCGCCCCTGGAGGAACCGGGCCCCTGGGCGCCGCGGCCCCCAGAGGCGCGGCCTCCGCGGCGAACGCGCCCGGTCCGCTCGGAGCCACGGCCGCCGGGCGGGCCGCACCCGCGTTCCCCACCGCGAACGCCCCGGGAGGAGCAGCGCGGGCGGCGGGAGGCGCGAAGGCCCCCGGAGGCACCGGGCGGGGCGCCGCCGCGGGAGGAGCCGCCACGGCCGGCCGGGGAGCGGCCACCGGAGCGCTCGGCGCCGGGGCATCCAGCATGAAGTCCGCGAACGGGTCATCCAGGTCCGGCACGACCGGATTCGGGGGCGGCGGCGGCGGGGCCGCCTGACGCCGGGACGCGACTCCCGGAGACGGCGTGGGCGGGTCGAACGGCATCATCGCCCCGGAGGCGCCCGGCGTAGCGGGGGCCCGGACGGGGGCCGCTTGCGGGGCGTCCACGTCGATGTCCACATCCACGTCACCCCAGGACTGGACCTGGGACTTCACCGCGGGGGCGCCGGGCGCGTAATACGCGGCACCCGGCCGGGTGACCTCCCCGGTGGGCTCCGGGGCGTCCCCGAACGACTGGAACGGGTCCGCCTGCTCGGCCGGAGGGCCAGCGGGCGGGGGGGCGCTCAGGGCTGGCGCGGGCTCACGCGCCACCCGAAAGGTGTTCTGACATTTGGTGCAGCGGACCTTGACCCCTTTTTCCGTCACCTTCTCGTCGGGGATCTTGAACCGCGTCTGGCACTGTTCGCACTGGACGATCATGGGGTCGGGTCGGGGGGACTTGGAGCATAGGCCCACCCGTCAACCACGGCGAGTCGGGCCCGGGTAACTTGCTCGCTTCCAACCCCTTTGATACGAGGTTCGCCCCTTTGGAAATCAAGAAGTAAACCAGTAAATGCCAAGGCGCAGCCGGGGTCGGAGACGACAGACATGAGCGAGGCCGAGCAAGCAAACGCTCCCAGCAACACCAAGGAGCCGAAGATCATCAAGCGCTACACGAACCGGAAGCTCTACGACACCGTGGAGAGCCGGTACGTCACGCTCGATGAAATCGCCGCGATGATCAAGGAGGGCACCGAAGTGCGGATTGTCGACAACCGCACGAAGGAAGACCTGACCTCCGTCACCCTCGCGCAGATCATCTTCGAGGAGGAGAAGAAGAAGAACCAGATGCCGCTGTCGGTGCTGCGGGAGATCATCCGCCACCCTGGCGAGTCCATCTCCGGGTTCATCCAGAAGGAGGTCTCGCCGCGCGTGGCCTCCATCCGCGAGGAGGCCGAGCAGCGGCTGGACAAGCTGCTGCGCCGCGAGGACGGCAGCCTGCAGGAGGCCCCCCCGGAGGCCCCCGCCGCCGCCGCGCCCGCGGCGCCCCAGGCCGAAGGCAACGCCGCGAGCCTCAACCCGGCGGAGCTGCTCAAGGCCAGCCAGCGCGCCTTCGAGGACTTCCAGCGCCGCATCGACGAGCGCGTGAAGCAGGTCGTGGAGAACCTCACCGGCAACCTCCCCGCCCTGGGCCGCGACATGCAGGCGCTCGCGCAGCGGCTGGAGGAGCTGGAGAAGAAGCTCGACGCCGTGGAGAAGGGCGACAAGAAGGACGCCAGCGAGTCCTGAAGTGCCCCGTGCCTGAACGCCGTGGCGCCCGTGAGGAAGCGGGCGCCGGCGCTTCAGGCCACCTTCGGCCGGGTCCGCTTCCGCTTCGCTGGAGGGGCCCCGCCGTCAATCTCCGCCGCGATGGCCGCGAGCATCCGCGCCCCCGGGCTCTGGGGTGCGTACTCCCAGATGGTCTTCCCGTGGCTCTGCGCCTCGTCCACCTTGACGCTGTAGCCCAGCGGCGTGGCGGCGAGCGCGTCCGGGAAGTACGCCCGCAGGCGCTCCAGGATGGCCGTGGCCAGCGCCGTCTTGCGGTACAGCGTGGGCACCACCCGGGTGACGCGCAAATCCGAGCGCCCTTCCGCCTCGCCCACCTGGCGCACCGTCTCCGCCAGCTCCGCGCACCCGTCCAGCGCCAGGTACGTCAGCGCCACCGGCACCACCACCTCCGTGGCCGCCACCAGGATGTTGCGCGTGGTGAGCCCCATGGACGGAGGCGCGTCGAACAGCACCATGTCGTAGCCCGCGGCTTCCGCCTCGCGCATGCGGTCCGCCAGCCGGTGCGCGCGCCGCGGGTCCTGCGCCACCACCACCGGGAAGTCCGCCATCTCCTTGTACGCGGGCACCACGTCCAGCCCGCTCACACCCGTGGGGCGCACCACGGAGGCCAGGGACACCTCCGCGTCGGTGAGCAGGTGGAAGACGTTGCGCGGCAGCGTGCGCACGTCCAAGCCCAGTGACTTGCCCGCGTGGCCCTGCGTGTCCAGGTCCACCAGCAGCACGCGGCGGCGCTGCTCCAGCGCGAGCCACGCGGCGGTGTTCACCGCGAGCGTCGTCTTGCAGGTGCCGCCCTTCTCGTTGATGAACGCGATGCGCCGCATGGCTTTTGAGGGCTTGCCGCGCCCTACCCCTTCTTCTTCGAGGACGTGTTCGACACCAGCGTGTCCACCTTGCCCTCGACGGACGCGAGCAGCCGCTCCAGGTCGTCCACCTTCGAGCGCAGCTGCTCCAGGTCCGCCGTGGACGGCAGGTTCATGGCGGACAGCGCCGTGCGCAGCGCCGCGTCCAGCGTCCCCTTCGCCGCGAGCGAGCGGGACACCAGCGTCTGCACCGCCGCCACGAACTTCTCGTTGGAGAGCAGCTGCTGCGCGAGCTTGCCCACGCGCTCCTCGCCCGTCTCCACGAGCTTCTTCATCACCGGGTTGTTCTTGAGCATGTTCTTGGAACCGTTCGGGTCCGGCCCACCACGAAACAGGCGACTCGGCCGTCGGGACAGGCGGGACGTCAGGAAGAGGACGCCGCACTCTGGGAGGGGCCAACGCGACGTGTCAAGCAGGGCAACAATGGGGATTTCCGCTCGTGGACTCTCGTTGACTCTCCGGGAGCCCATCCCTACGGTTCGCGCGCCCTCTATGGCCGGACTGCTCGACAAACGCCTGTGGATCGTCTCTGGCAAGGGGGGCGTGGGGAAGACGACCATCGCCGCCGCCCTGGCCCTGGCCTCGGTGCGCGCCGGCCGGCGCACCCTGGTGTGTGAAGTGAACACCCAGGAGCGCGTCAGCCGCATCCTGGAGCTGCCCGAAGCGGGCCCGGAGGTGAAGCTCTTGGAGGAGAACCTCTGGGCGGTGGACGTGCGCCCCCAGGAGGCCATGCGCGAGTACGGCCTGATGGTCCTGCGCTTCGAGACCCTCTACAAGACGGTCTTCGAGAACCGGCTGGTGCGCTACTTCCTGCGCTTCATCCCGTCGCTCCAGGAATTGGTGCTGTTGGGGAAGATCCTCTTCCACCTCCAGGAGAAGCTGCCGGACGGCCGCTGGAAGTACGACACGCTGGTGCTGGACGCGCCCGCCACCGGCCACGCCATCTCCTTCCTGAGCGTGCCGCAGGTGCTCCTGCAGACGGTGCCGCCGGGCCCCATGACGCGCGAGGCGCTGAAGATGCGCGACCTGTTGGTGGACCCCTCCGTCACCGCCGCGGTGCTGGTGGCGCTGCCGGAGGAGATGCCGGTGAACGAAGCGCTGGAGCTGCACGGCGCGCTGAGGGACAGGGTGCACATCCGCACGCACGCGGCGGTGCTCAACCAGGCCTTCCCCCAGCGCTTCACGGAGGCGGACCTGGAGGCGCTCGCGGGCCACCCGGAGCTCCTGCGCGTGGCCCAGGCGCACCATGACCGCGCGTCGCAGGCGGTGCTCGCGGGCACGAAGCTGGAGCGCAACCTCCACGCGCCGGTGTACACGGTGCCCAGGTTGTTCGTGCCGAGCTTCGGACGGGACGCGGTGGAGACGGTGATGGGGCACCTGAACGAGATGGTGACGGGAGGCACGGGAGCATGACGGCGCTGCAAGCGGCGCTCGCGAACAAGCGCGTGCTCATCTGCGTGGGCTCCGGCGGCGTGGGCAAGACGACGGTGGCGGCGACGCTCGCGCTGCGCGCGGCGGTGGATGGCCGGCCCAGCATCGTGTGCACCATCGACCCGGCGAAGCGTCTGGCCAACTCCCTGGGCCTGTCCGGCCTGGGCAACGAAGAGGCGGAGGTGCCCGCGTCCGTGCTGGAGCGCCTGGGCGTGAAGCCCAGGGCACCCCTGCACGCGATGATGCTGGACATGAAGGCCACCTGGGACGACCTCATCACCCGCGTGGCCCCGCCGGAGCAGCGCGAGCGCATCTTCGCCAACCGCTTCTACCAGTCCCTCTCCACGGCCCTGGCGGGCAGCCAGGAGTACATCGCCATGGAGAAGGTCTGGGACCTGCGCCGCAGCAAGGACTACGAGCTGGTGGTGCTGGACACGCCGCCCACCGCGCACGCGCTGGACTTCCTGGACGCGCCCAACCGGGTGCTGGACTTCCTGGACAACGAAGCGGCCAAGTGGCTGCTCACGCCCGCGCTGAAGGCGGGCAAGGTGGGCCTGTCCCTCTTCAACCTGGGCGGCAGCTACGTGACGCGCGCGCTGTCGCGCTTCACCGGCACGGAGATGCTCCAGGAGCTGTCCTCCTTCATGCTGACGCTCTCCTCCATGAACGAGGGCTTCCGCGAGCGCGCCCGCGGCGTGCGCGAGCTCTTGGAGGACCAGACGACGGGCTTCGTGCTGGTGACGAGCCCCAACCCGGAGCGGCTGGACGAGGCCATCCACTTCCACAAGCTGCTCAAGCAGAACCGCATGGAGATGACGGCCATCGTGGTGAACCGCGTGCACCCGCTGCCCACCCAGGCGCAGTGGGCGGACGCGGCCACGCTGACGCCCACCCGGCGCGCGAAGGTGGAGGAGACGCTGCGCGAAACCCAGGTGCTGGCGCAGCAGGACCTGGAAGGCCTGGCGCAGCTGCGCGCGGCCTGTCCGGGCACGCCCCTCATCCAGGTGCCGCGCTTCGGGTTGGACGTGCACGACCTCACCGCGCTGTGGGGCACCGGCCGCTACCTCCTGGGCGACGACGTCCTCGCCTGAGCGCCCTCCCCCACCCCGCGTGACGCGCCGGAGGCTCGGAGCCGCCGGGCATTTCCGGCGCGAGGCGGCGTTCATGCCGGGCGGACGGGCGACAAAGCACCGGAGGCCTTCCCGCATTAGACTGGCGGACTCTGGAGAGCACTTCCGGGAACCTGGCGGGTCTCCGGGGTGTCGATGTCCGGGGCCGCACCGGGTGACGTGGGCGTCCGGATGGGAGCGAGCTGCATGCACGGCAGGAAGCGGATGGAGTCAGCCGGAGTCGCCCGGCGGTGGCTGTGGGTGGGCGTGTTGGGCCTGGGCCTGACGCTCACGGGCTGCCGCACCACGGGCGCGGCGGCGAAGCCGGACGCCACGGCGAACAAGCAGGTCGTGGAGTTCGACCCCGTCACGGTGACGGCGGACCTGGAGCTGGACAAGCTCAACGACGAGGAGCTCTTCGCGGGTGGCACCTCCGCCTTCGCCGCCAACGACTTCAAGCAGGCGGCGCGCTACTTCGGCCGGCTCGTGGACTTCCACCCCAACAGCCAGCACCGCCGGCAGGCCCTCTACAACGCGGGCCTCGCGCACCAGCGCCTCAAGGAGTGGGACGACGCCTACGGGCGCTTCTCCGAACTGGCGGAGCCGGAGAAGGGCCAGGGCGACGCGCTGGACGCGTCCTTCCGCGTGGCGGAGACGCTCTACCACCTGGAGCGCTACGAGGAGGCGGTGAAGCTCCTGACGACGCTGGCCGCGCGCGCGGACCTGCCCGCGGGCCGCCGCATCGAGGCCCAGGTGCAGCAGGGCATCTGCCAGGTGGAGGCCGGCCGCACCGACGACGCGGAAGGGACGCTGCGCAAGGCGCTGGCCGCGTATGACGCCCTGCCGGACAAGGCGGAGGTGGAGGACTACTTCCCCGCGCAGGCGCACTTCTTCGTGGGGGAAATCTACCGGCTGCACTACGAAGCCGTGAAGCTGGAGGCCAGCCGGGGCAGCGACGGGCTGGCGCAGGACCTCAACTACAAGGCGGAGCTGCTGTTGTCCGCGCAGGGCCACTACCTGCGCTCCATCCGCGTGGGCAACGGCTACTGGGCCACCGCCGCGGGCGCGCAGATTGGCGCCCTGTACGAGAACCTCCACGAGCACATGGTGAACTCGCCCACGCCCCCGGAGCTCAACGCCGAGGAGGCCGAGGTCTACCGCCAGGAGCTGCGCAAGAAGATCCGCGTGCTGCTCACCAAGTCCATCAACATCTACGAGCGCACGCTGGAGGCCGCCGAGCGCATCGGTTCGCAGAACGCCTTCGTGGACCGCACCCGCCAGAGCCTGGAGAAGGTGAAGACGCTCCTGCTCGCGGACGCGGACGCCGACACGGAGTCGGAAGGGGTCTCCGTGCCCATGCCCGCCTCCAACGCGGGCGCGAAGCACCGCTAGCGTCCCCCGCCGGCCATGGAACCGCTCTTCACCCCGGAGCAGCTCGCCGACATCCACGCCTACCACCAGCCCTATTACATCCGGGCGGCGGTGGACCCGCTGGTGCGGCTGGCCCTGTCGGCGCTCATCCTGGCCGTGCTCGTGCGGCCCGTGTACCGGGGCGCGACGGCCGCGGCGGCGGCACTGGAGCGCGGGTTTGGCGGAAAGCTGCGCAAGGCCCCGGTGAGCCGCGCCTTCATCAGCGCCATGGACCGGCTGTGGGGCGAGCCCGGCTGGGGGGCCGCGCTCCTCTTCGCGCTCTTCATCGACCTGGCCACCCAGCTGCTCTACGCCCCCGCGAACGTGTACTTCTTCTACGTGCTGGAGCACCGGCACGGCCTGTCCAACGACACGCCCGCGACCTTCGCGTGGATGTGGTTCAAGGGCACCCTCGTGGGCGCCATCGCACTGACGGCGCTCGTGGTCGGCCTGTATGGCCTGGCCCGCCGCGTGCGCCGGTGGTGGCTGGTGCTGGGCGTGCCCGTGGCCCTGTTGATGCTGGTGTCCTCCGCCCTGGACCCGTACCGCGCCCGCCTCTACTACGACCAGACCCCGTTGCAGGAGGGGCCGCTGCGCTCGCGCATCACCGCGCTGATGCGCAAGGCGGACATCACCTTCTCCGACGTGGTGGTGGAGAAGACGTCCGTGAAGTCCAAGCGCATCCAGGCGTACTTCGCTGGCCAGGGCCCCACGCGCACCATCGTCCTCAACGACGTCATCCTGAGCGAGCTCTCGGAGGATGAAATCCTGGCCGCGGTGGCGCACGAGGCGGGCCACGTGAACGAGCCACGCTGGCCTGGCCGCATCGTCTCCTCTCTCGCGGTGCTGGCCCTGCTCCTCCTCATCGACCAGTTGCAGCGCCTGTCCGCCCGCCGGGGCTGGTGGGGCGTCCAGCGCGCGGGCGACATCCGCACCCTGCCGCTGATCTCGCTGGTGGTGTTCCTCCTCATCACGCTCGCGGCCCCCGTGTCCGGAGCGTTCTCCCGCGAGCGCGAGCGCGAGGCGGACCGCTACGGGCTGAACCTCACCGGCGACCCCGGCGCCTTCCGCCGGATGCTGGTGAAAGCCGCCCGGGTCAACAAGATGGACCCCGAGCCTCCCCGCTGGGTCGTGCTCAAGGGCATGAGCCATCCCCCCATCGGGGAGCGGCTCACCGCGCTCGACATGCCCTGAAGCCGCTTTCAAGAAGCCGCCGGTGGATGGGCCTCCACGCCATTCCCCCTCGCCATCCAGGCCCACCCTCCGGCCGGCCGCCCCCGGACCGCTCCCCAACTGTCCGGTGGCACATCCGTCCTGAAACGTCTCTCCCGTCAACGCCTCACGTCGGCGGAGCACCCTCCTTCAACTTCTCCACCGCCACCAGGGTGATGGCCTTCACCAGGGCCTTCGCGCGGCGGCCCGCGGACGTCTCGCCATGCGGATCCACCTCCACCGCGTTGGCGATGTCCGTGAAGCCCTGCCGCTCGCCCCGGCGCAGGTGCAGCTCGCCACGGCCCGTCAGCGCCACGGGGTTGCGCGGGTCTCCGGTCAGCGCGTGCGTGTACTCGGTGAGCGCGTCCTCCACCCTCCCGAGCTTCTGGTACACGGTGCCCAGCGCCGCGTGCGCCGCGGAGTCCTTCGGGTTCCCCTCCACGAGCCCCTCGAAGAGGATGCGCGCCTCCTCCAGCCGGCCCGCCGCCGCCAGGTCGCAGCCCACCTGCGCGATGGCCTTCGCCTCCTCGAAGGTCATCCCCTCCACCTCCGCCCAGGTCGTCTCCCCCCGCGCGAACGCCTTCAGCCTGCGCGCCGTGCCGCTCTCCATCGTCAGTCCCTCGCCGCCTTCGTGCTTGATGATGCGTCCCATGGCGGCCCTCACGCGCTGCGCAGGTTGGAGATGGCCGTCTTCGCCATCTCGTTGAACTTCGATGACATGTTGCTCATCAGGTCGAACATGGCCTTGCGCTTCTCCATCAGCGTCTGAAGCCGCAGCTCCAGCTCCTTCATGCTCGTGTCCAGCTTCGCGCCGCGCGCCTTGTCCGAGTCGCTGGCGCCCAGCGTGGCGCGCTCCTCGCGGGCGCTGGCCATCTCGTTCATCACGTCCAGCAGCTCGCCGTCGGTGTCCTCGGTGATGCCCATGAGCAGGGCCTGCACCTTCTGCTCGATGCTCAGGTTCGGGTTGTCCACGATGTCGCGCGCCCGCGAACCGCCCGTGCTCCGGCCGCTGCCGCTCGACGGCTTCGCCACCGAGTCCAGCTCCGCGTCCAGGTCCTGCCAGCTGGTGACGCCGTCCCGGCCGCCGCTCGCCGCCATCTCCAGGCGGTGCCAGTACTCCGGGTGGTCCGTGAAGAACTGCGCGGCGCGCTTGAGCGTGGAGGACGCCGCCGGGCTGTCCAGCACGGCCTCCAGGTCCGCCATCGTCAGCTTGCCGTCCTTCGTCCCCTTCGCCGTGTCGAAGGTGTCCCAGTTCTCGTCCAGCACCTGGAGCGCGTCGGCGTACTCCTTGAGATCCGGATCCACCGCCCCCGTGCCCCCGCTGCCCCCCTGTCTCTTATACTCCTCTCCGAGCCCAC